>CAZZDT010000748.1:0-2908 GCA_964652435.1 uncultured Bdellovibrionales bacterium | reverse complement strand
GCCACGGGACTACATCATGAATTTTATGGCCGTGGATAGAACCATTGTGAATGACGATGGTTCGATGCACTGGTACTGCCAGGGCTCGAGTATGGCGGCGTGTAACCCTCATAACTTTTTTTGGTATGAAGATGAGAACTCTGACCGGCTATGGTTGATTCCTTGGGATACTGACCTCGCTTTTCATGATTCGCATATCACTCATATTCCTGGTGTGTGGAATGAGCCTGAGCCCAATTGTACGCCGCGGCCTGCCGGTTTGGGACTCTTCATCCCGCCCAACTGCGACCCATTGATTTCTGCCTGGGCATCTTTCGGCGATGATTATCGCCAAGCGGTACAAACCTTGTTGGACGGGCCATTTGCGGCCGGTAACGTAGCCACATTGTTTGATACCTGGAAAGCGCAATGGGAACCGGTGGTTCAAGAGGCTTACGACACCAATGAAGAACACGTGAGTCCAGATGCTTGGAGCAATGCGATTGAGGCTGTCAAGCTCACTTCGTACCGTTTTAGAGCGGCGGCTGAGGATGTTGCAGAAGGGCAGTGATTGCCCATATGAATCCCAGACGGGTCAGACAAAGTGTCTCTGATTCAATCATGGGGATTGCCTGTTAAACAAAGGAACAATTCGTGAAAAACACATTAAGTGCCAGTCTGGTGGCGTTGTTGGTGAGCTTTGCGTTGGTGGGGTGCGGCGAAGATGCTGTAGAGGATGCCGCGGGAGGTGAGACCTCTGAGACCACGCCCGAGACGGCTTCAACTTTGTGCGAAGGGGACACCCCGGAGCAGGTGAGACCAGAAGGCTGGACCCGTGAAACCCACTGCTCCAAGGTTGATCCGAACTACGCACAGGTCTTCGACGATACCGTTGTGCATCGTTTTGATATCACGGTGAGTCCTGAGGACTATCAAGCGACCATGGATGACTTGGAATCGATTCTTGGAAGTCAGGGCGGTGGGCCCGGTAGCGGCGGACCTGGTGGCGGTGGGCCAGGAAGCTTGGACGATACGCCAGAGCCCATGTATGTGCCGGTGACTCTGCAATACAACGGACTGACCTGGGACCATGTGGGCATGCGCTACAAAGGGAACTCGTCATTACACATGAGTTGGGACCGAGGCATTAAGAAGCTTGCCTTCAGGTTTAATTTTGACAAATTCGAAGATGATTTCCCCGAGCTTCTCAATCAGCGGTTCTACGGTTTTAAGAAGATGACTTTCAGCAATGGTTTTAAAGACGACTCTTTGATTCGTGACAAAGTAGCCGCTGATATTTTCAGAAACGCAGGGGTACCCGCGGCTCAAGGTGCCTTCGTTCAGGTTTACGTGGATTTCGGTGAGGGTCCGACTTATTTCGGTTTGTACACGATGATTGAAGATCCGTCCGACGAAATGTTGGGTCAGCAATTCGAGGATGATTCGGGCAATCTCTACAAGCCTGAAGGAGAGGGGGCCACGTGGCAGCGTTTTGTTCAGGAAGACTTCGCGAAGAAAACCAACGAGGATGAAGCAGATTTTAGTGACATCATTGCTGCTCTGGATGCGTTACATGCAAGCCGAGCAAACGCATCTCAGTGGCGAGATGGATTGGAAGCAGTTTTTGATGTCCCGAGATTTCTGCAGTGTTTGGCGGTGAATCAGGTGATGGTCAATTGGGATAGCTACGGTCTGATGGACCACAACTACTATGTTTATGGTGACCCATCGAACGGAGGTAAGTTGGTTTGGTTTCCATGGGATCTCAACGAGGCCATGCTCTTGGGAGGCCCGGGAGGAGGCTCCGTTGCCCGTTCGATTATGATGGATCAGGTGGGTGATAACTGGCCGTTGATTCGTTTTTTGCTAGACGATGAAGTTTACCGTGAGATGTATAAAGACGAAGTCCGCTTGGTTTTGGAGGGGGCTTTTGCCACCGACGCGGTGCATGAGCGGATGGATCGTTATCATGCCATGATTGCGCCTTATGTGATTGGTCCCGAAGCCATAGAAGCCGAGCCATACACGCAGCTCAATCGCAGCTCTGCCTTTGAAAATGCGCTTACGAATTCCCGAGATGGGTTGAAGAATCATGTAGAAGATCGACATGCGGATGCATGGGGTCAGGTCAATGCAGATCCCCAGTAACCACCGCCTTAGTATATGAATTCATTGATGATTTTATGCGGCCGGCAAGAGGCAAATATTCTCTTTGTCTAGGAATGGCCGCTCTCATCACCACTTTTTGACATTCTGCGTCTTAGAGGCCTTGACCAAGACTCCAGAAAAGTTTTCTATTCTAATTCAGGCCACTAGGTAATGAAGGACTTTCTATGAGTAATACCAAGCAGTTACTGGATTATGTTTATGAAAACGAAACCAAGCACGCGAATAAGCTATGGCTAACGCAGCCGTTGGGCGGCAACCAAGTTGCTGATTATTCGTGGTCTAAGGCGGTGGGTGAGGCCCGTCGCATGGCTGGACACTTGAAATCGCTAGGTTATGAGCCGGGTAGCAAGATTGCGATTTGCTCGAAAAACTGTGCCCATTTTATGATCTCCGAATTGGCGATTTGGATTGCGGGTTACACCACCGTTGCCCTTTATCCAACACTGAACGCTGCCACAGCCAAGTATGTTTTGGAGCATTCCGACGCGAAGCTCCTCTTTGTGGGCAAGCTCGATGAGTGGGACGAAATCAAAAAGGGCGTTCCTGAAGACATGCCGAAGATTGCGTTTTCATTGGCTCCAGCCAACGATTACGACAAATGGGACGATGTTATCGCCAAGAGCGAGCCGGTTACTGAGAATGTAGCTCGAGATCCTGACGATACAGCTCTTATTATTTACACGTCAGGCTCAACCGGTCAGCCTAAGGGCGTTATGCACGCGTTTGGCCGCATGACCACCGCAGTTGAAGGTATGGTCAG
>CAZZDT010000747.1:0-2914 GCA_964652435.1 uncultured Bdellovibrionales bacterium | reverse complement strand
TTTCCCAAAATAGCCCAAGACCATTTTGCCATAGCCCTCGGCAATGCGTTTCCATGGACCGAAAATTTCGTTGTTGAACGCCTGCTGAAAATAGAACTGGGAAACAGGCGTAACCGATGTTCCGAAACCACCTCGGCGAACCACCTCTCCCATTTTGGCAACCACCGCTGGATAACGGTCCATCATATTGTTGTCGCGCATCATCTGGGTATTTGCCGTGAGCGCACCGCCCGGCATGGGGAAAAATGGTATCAAAGGCTCCACTGCTAAAGCTTCGGGCGGCATGAAATAATCTTTCAAGCAATCCTTCGCAACTTCTTCTGCAGCAAGCACTTTTTCAATATCTAAACCCAGATCGTAATCGGTTCCGCGCAGAGCATGCCACATGGTTGCAAAGTCCGGCTGAGATGTACCACCGGACATGGGCTTCATAGCCAAATCAATGCCATCGGCGCCTGCATCGAGAGCTGCGCGGTACTGCATCACCGCAATTCCAGCGGTATCGTGGGTGTGCAAGCGCAGGTGTGTGCCCTCCGGTAGCATTTTACGAGCCTGCTTGATGGATTCGTAGACTTTACTGGGCACCGACGTGCCCGATGCATCCTTAAAACACACCGAACTAAACGGTATGCCGGCATCTAGAATCTTTCTTAAACAATCGCTGTAAAACTCGGGAGTATGGGCACCTTCGCAACCAGGAGGCAGTTCCATAAGGGTGACAACCACCTCGTGGTTCAAACCTGCGTCGTGAATGCACTGACCACTGAAACTCAAATTGCGAACATCGTTAAGCGCATCAAAATTTCGAATGGTGGTCATGCCATGCTTCTTAAATAACTTGGCATGTAAGTCGATGATATCGCTGGACTGAGAATCGAGGCCCACCACGTTCACGCCGCGGGCAAGCGTTTGCAAATT
Organism: uncultured Bdellovibrionales bacterium; assembly: GCA_964652435.1. Lineage (GTDB taxonomy): Bacteria > Myxococcota > XYA12-FULL-58-9 > XYA12-FULL-58-9 > JABJBS01 > JABJBS01. Next base: position 1,996 of record CAZZDT010000747.1, on the reverse strand, counting down.
GGCATCGGGTCCCACGGTTTCCCGAAAGGCATCCATCATATCGAACGCCGATTCTTGGCAATAAAGATAAAGCGCCTGATAGCGGGCACCGCCGCCCGCTTCAAAATGGGTAAAGCCTGCATCCACCGCAGCCTCAAGTGCCGGCAAAAAGTCTTTTGTGAAAACCCTGGCACCAAACACCGATTGAAAGCCATCACGGAAAGCCGTGTTCATGACGGAAACTTGTTTCTTCGCCATCTCTTATTCCCCTCCACCCTCTCGAAAGCGATGCGCCGCAGCAATGGCCAGCGCTATTTCGGCCTCGGCCGCACCCGCGGGAGCGCTCTGAGACGTGACCACCTCGGCATCAGGCAACATGGAACTTAAAAATCGACCCGCAAATTCCATGGCAAAAGCCAAGAGCGTGAGAAAAGCAAACACCGTGCCCATTCCCACCAGCATAAGTTCTAATCCTTGAGCGACCATCGAATGTTCCCACCGTTTCCAACTGCGACGTTCTGAATTTAAGTTATAGTCACGACTGGATTTTTTAACCAATAAAGAGCGCGATTTAATCAGAAAGACAGTATAGCAAATCTGGCTTCAATGTTTTCGCTAAACACTTATTTAGCTAAATACAGAAGTGCGCGTTATGAGTGCCATCCATTGGCTAAAAATATAAAATACGGCGTAATGCTTCCAACCTTTTTGGTTTCTTTGGGTTCCGGCGCCATAGGTTCATGATGGCTAAGTTCAGACCGGACTCAGAGAGATTTCTTTTTCCGCTCGGCGCAGTGCTCAGCCACAATCTCGTATACCTTGCGGCAACTTAGGCTTTGCGAGTAACCGGTCTTGTTGCACGTCTCCTTTTGCCACTCTGCCGCCGACACCCCGTCCTCAAACTCGGGGACAAAGGTGCAAAAGGCCTTCGTAAGGCTCGTATGCTCCAAGCACGACTTCAAAAATACCGAATCAATTTTCCCGCAGCGGACAATCTCGAACATTTCGGACTGATCGCATTTTACTGCTTTCTCGATACCCGCTTTGACACAACCGTTATCGTCCGTGGTGGCGCCAAAGTCCCGCCCGCGGGTCTTGGCTTGCTCCATCATCAACTCGAAGGTGTATTTCGCCTCATCGCTTCCGATGACCTGCTGAAAATTGGTGACCACCGAAACGGCTCCTAAAGCGCAGATAATCAATAAGCCCAAACCCACCACCACAAACCGCACCTGATCGCGCTTTTTTTCTGGGTGTTCGGGTATACGATTCGGTCTTTGATTCATAAGAGGTAACCTATCTGGCTCGGATACCCATTGCACCCATTGGCGGTCACTTTTCAAGGCTCTGGGCTCAAGTGTCCCCAGAACAGATTGGTTTGGTTGATTAAATGTGAAATCCTAGGGAAGTCATGAAATCCTTTGGCCGTTTCACTCTCATTTCCTTCAGCGCTTGGACCATGCTCTTTGTATCGCTCTGGGTTCTAGGGAAACTGGGCGTGCTGAATCCCCTGCCGGGCGAGATTGCCTATAGCTTCACCTTTCTCATGCTCATCCTGACGCTTCTGCTTGTCTCATTGCCCGCTGCAGAACTTACAGCATCGGCTAAAGACGGACTCATCGGCGCAATTTTTGCCGCAGCTGGCATTGGACTGACCATGCAGGTTCTATCCCCTGGTCTCTTACTGGCTTGGCTGGCCGGTGGATGCTTAATCGCTGGCGGTATGTGGCTTTGTGCGTCGCTGGGTCACGAAGTGATCAGCGCTACCTATCTTTGGCCCTTAACCCTAGTGGTTATCTTGATGGACAGCTGGAGTGTTCTCTCCCCAGACGGCATCACCCATCAAATGGTGCATTCGGTTCAAGCCACCGAGCAATTCAATTTCATGATTCTCTCGGTGCCCATCCCAGGGATTGGGTTGGAACCCATTTTGGGAATGGGCGATGTGTTGTTTGTAGCCTTCATGGCGGGCGCCGTGGCGCATCTAAACCTATCGAGCCAAAAATTTCTTACGGGA
>CAZZDT010000746.1:0-2915 GCA_964652435.1 uncultured Bdellovibrionales bacterium | reverse complement strand
CAGATCCGACCAAGCGGTGGGATGGCCATTATGTCATGGATGCCCGCCGGGTGTTGAAGGTTGGAGATGTTATCTCCGTTAAGTCCGTCACCCGCAAAGAGTTGAGCCGGGACCCCCATGGATGGGAAGTGCTGAATACGATTCCCAAAAAAGGAAGAATTTTCAGATTGGTGCAAGAACCGGTGGCTCAAGGCTCACTGATGAGTGTTGATCCAAAAACCGGTTATGTGGTTGCCATGATTGGTGGCTATCACTTCGAGGAATCAAGTTTTAACCGAGCTGTCCAAGCTTGCCGTGAGCCGGGCAGTGCATTTAAGCCAGTGGTTTATTCGGCAGCCGTTGATAAGTTGAATTACACGCCGTCCACTATCATTGATGACAAGCCGTTTATCCGAACCGATGACAATCTACGTTGGAAGCCGAGCAATGCGGGCCAGAAGTTTCGTGGTCAGTTGCCCATGCGCACCTGTTTACAAGATTCCATTAACACGCCGGCTCTTCGTATCGCCGATGCGGTTGGTATCCGAGATATTCTGCGCAATGCCAAGCGATTTGGGATGAAGGAAAAGTATTACGATACGCCTGAGTGCCGGGTCGAGAATCCTCCAGAAGAGTGCCGTTTTTGTCATTTCAAACCTGAGCTTGGAACAGCGCTTGGTTCATCGGCAACAACCATGGAAGAGCTGATTAAGATTTATGTTGTTTTGAATCAGTACGGTGAGCGCCGCGAACTCAAGTATATTCGCCGTGTGGTGGACCGCTACGGCACCGTTTTGGATGACCGCAGCGCACCCACCGATGCCACGAGCGATTTTGGTACCCGCATGGACCGAGCTTACGACGCATTTGTAAAGCCTGTTGAGCGCACCTTAGATCCGGTCTCTTCGTTTATCATGGTGAGCTTACTTAAGAACGTTGTGCAGTCCGGCACAGGCATTGGAGCAACTGCGTTAGGTGTTCCCGTCGCCGGTAAAACCGGAACCACCAACGACTCTTACGATGCTTGGTTTATGGGATTTACGAATAATTTAGTGACGGGTGTTTGGGTTGGTCATGACACCAAGGACCGTCCGCTCGGCACTGGGGAATTTGGGGGTCGTACCGCGCTTCCTATTTGGCTCAAGTATATGGATAAAGCTCTGCGAGATTATCGGCGCTCCGGCTCTCCCCGATTGGCGGTAGGAGGATTTCTTCCACCACCCGGGGTTGTAAAAGTTGATATCGATCCCGATACCGGATTGTTGGCTCGTCCAGAGGCTATTGCTGCAGCTGAATCAGATGAAGAAACCGACGAAGAAGGCGACCGCGTGGTAACAGAATATTATCGCGCCGGAACCGAACCCACTGAATTTACGCCAGACAAGATGATTCTGGATCCAGATGAAGTAGATCTATTTGGGGCGGATATCCCTCTTTAATCGAACAAGGCTCAATGTTTTATGGCTCGAGAAGAAGAACCTTTTGTCACTCTCTTAAATCGAACGATACGTAGTCGCTGGCTTTCGATGCTTAAAGTCGTGCTGGCTTGTTTCGTGGTTATTACGACCATTGTTGCTCTCTTACCGCCTAGCTTTATGGCAGTTGGGTTGGTGCGTGTGGGATACGCGGGACCAGGGTTTGGTGCCTTGCCCTTGAATACGGTTGCCACCGAAGCCGGTTCCACCGGGTTTATTCAAAGAGTAAAGAAAGAGGTTGGGGTCGAAGACGGGGACATGGTCGCCAGGATTCGGTTTAAAAGTAATTTAATAGAGCTGCGTGCCTACGCATCAACGCCTGAGTTAGCCACGAAGATGGTTCGAACCGCCGGTGACTGGATGGCGCAAGAGCACGAAAAAATCATCAAAGATGTTTTCGCTGGTGGTAGAGCGCTTTATTTGGAGCGCTTTGGGAAACAACCGTCCAGTGAGGAGCTTGTTTTCCAACGCACAACTGTGGCCTTCGAGGACTTGGAAGAAGTAAAGAGCGTCAAGCCTGGTCTTTTGCCCACTGCATTTTTGTCTCTCTTCATCGGTTTCTTTCTCGGCTTGGTACTCATCATTTACCGTGAGCTGATGGAACAAGATTCAGTCTCATGACGCAGCGCCTTACATTCTTAAGTAGCTTGGTTGTCATCGCTGTGGCTGCTTCGGCCTTGGTTCCCGATATGGGATTTCATACGCCGGTTGGCACAGATGATGTGCTTCCCTTGCTGGCAACTTTAGTTGGGGCTTCCGTCTTGTTGCTAAGACCGTTACCAGATCCTGGCCCGATGGTGATGACCCTCATTGCTTTGGCGTTGCTTGCTCTCTGTGTAAATGTGTTGGTTCCTGAGCACCTACTCTTTAGGGCGCTCGTACGCGGCCCTGCACGTATCCTGATGTATCTCGTATTTGTATTGGGCTACAGCTCAGTGGTTGAGGGTATGAATGCTCGCCGCGCGTTGGTTGCTTGCGGAGTGTGTGCGGTCATTGAGGCTATCTTTGGGTTGGGCGCATTTATCTTCAACTATAAGGGCCCTTGGTATGTGGGAGTTTACTTTACCAGAGAGCCTTCACAAAGTTTAGCGGGTTCAGGACTCGGTCGTATCGTTGGTACTTTCAATACTTCCAATGGGCAGGGAATGAACTTTGCCTCTGCCTATTTGATGATTTTCGTTCCCGTCCTATTTGCGTTGGCCCGAACAGCCAAGGGTAAAGCGCGTTGGGGATGGTATTTAGCCACTGGTTTGGTGGCGGCGGCAATGTTGGCAACCTATACACGCATGAGCATTGTAGCTTTATTTGGAGGTGTAGTGGTTGCTCTCGCTCTGGCGGGTCATCTGAAGATGATTCTTGGCGCAGGTGCGGTGGGGTTGTTTGGTTTGTTGATGACGCCAGGCTTGGCTCAGCGTTTTTTAGACAAAAACGATAGGGTTAGTCTTTACGCTGCGGCCCTGG
>CAZZDT010000745.1:0-2915 GCA_964652435.1 uncultured Bdellovibrionales bacterium | reverse complement strand
TCCATTGATGGGTTCCTAAACGATGTCTTGAGTCTTCCCTCTTATCGTAACCGGGTGTAGGGCCTCAGGAAAGACCGTATCATTTGATTCGGAGCCGTTGCCGGTTTTCTTATGCGATGACTGGCTCAGGTGCAACACCTAGGTCATAACTTAGGTCATAACTTAGGTCATAATTTAGGTCATAATTTTTGTTACGGCGTTTTTCCATGTGCACGCCGTCGCATCTCCAACCGAGATGCTGGATCGATTTCTATGGATAATGAGTAGAGCCAAGTGTGACTATCGTTCCGCTGAGCACTTGCTTCTAAGTCGATGCTGAGCCATAGCTAAAGTATGACGGCGATTACCCGAGACCTCAACGATTACGGATTCAGCACCGAGATTCGAGTGCGCTTGAGTGAAACCGATGCCGTCGGCATTGTGTTCTTCGGAAGCTTTGCTCTCTACTTTGATGTGGGGCGCATGGATTATCTGGCGCAGCTTGGTCTGAATCGTTTAGATGGTGCGGTGAAGGATTTAATTCCCGGGGCCGTGGTTCATCAAGAGGCGCATTTTCATTCGCCAGCTCGCTACAACGATATCTTGGTGGTGCATGTGCGCATGTCTCGTATTGGCAACACCAGCTACACCTTCCAATTCTTATTGCAGCAAAAGCGAACGCGGGAGGTGGTTTCCACTGGCTCCTTAACCCTTGCTTGGTTGGACGAAGAATTTAAGCCCATGCGCATTCCCGATGCATTCCGAGAAACCGTCAAAGGTTTTGAGGGTGATAAGCTGGAGGATACCAGCAGCGCTTCAGAGTGAATGGGCTACGCAGGCTTTTCCGCAATGATTCTCCAATTTAAATCGGCAATCTTTGCTTTCTCGGCGGTGGTCCAGGCTTCGCCTCCGGTTTGAAGCAGATCTAAAGATTCTTCTACCCATGGCGGCATAAGCCGCATTTTTTCTAAGGCACGGATGGCTTTACGCGCTGTGAGGATGAGGTCTCGTTTTTGTTCGCAAATGGGCCACGCTGCGCTTTTAGAAGGGGCTGATAAAATAATATTGAACCCCGCGCGCTCTAAGGCTGCGCAAACATCAGCGGGGTACATGGATTGAGTGGCCGCAAGCGTGGGTAGGAAAGCATTTTGCAGGCTCACATGTTCTGGGTTGCCCCAATCGAAATGAGGCGTGAGCAGGTATTCTGAGCAGCTGTAGCGCGCCCCTGGCTTAAGCACCCGATACATTTCTTTGGAGTGGTCATCGAGCTCTTCTTTTTTAAAGAAAGGCCACACCGCTTGAACCGAATAACATCCGTCGAAGGTTTCCGATTCGTAATCCAATGGCTCGTGGTGATTGCCCACTTTAAAGTGGAGCCGGTCGGTCATATTGCATTCCGCCGCCCAGAGGTCGGCGCTTTCCAGTTGATTGGCATCGATGTTGTAACCCGATACCTTCCCGCCGGTGCTGCTGGCTAAGTGATAAGCAACGCGTCCACGGCCGCAACCCATATCCAGAAGATGCGAGTTTTGTGGGTCTCGAAGATGAAGGCCCGCCAGCATGTCTTGTTCGCAGAGCAGCTGGTTGCCGTAGAGTCCTTGGTTTTCGTCGAGCTGCGGCGGGATATAGAGTTTTTCTAAGTCGAACACCGAAAGCATGTTGTTGAGAACTTTGTAGTAGGCGGCCACCGCCTTGGTTTCGTCTTCAGTTTTGGTTTCCTCTCCGGCCTGCATACTTTGGAAGAATTTATAGGCATCGATACACGCTTGCTTGTCTTCTTGGGGCAGGGTGAGCAAGCGCTTCACGCCCTCTAGGGATGTTTTTGCCCGGTAGAGATTGGCTTTGAGGCCATTGTTTTCTCGTTTTAAATATCCGCCAATGGATGGAGCCATGTTGGTATCCTCTGTGATGCGTCCCAATGATTGGGGTCATATGCCAGATTAACAGTTTGACAAAAAGTGTAAATATGTAAAGTATGGTGACATGGCCCAATTCCAGGAAACCAAAGCGCCGACGATCCAAACCTTCTGGGCGGGCAATCGGCCCGGGAGTGACTTTGAGGCAGAGAACCGCATCTGTGCAGCGGCCTTTTCTTGCTTTCATCGTTTGGGCATCAACAAGACCAGCATGAGTGACATTGCTCGGGAGGCCGGTATTACGCGGCCAACGCTCTACAAGTATTTCAAAAACAAGCGGGAGGTGATCTTCACCGCCATGGACAAAGAGGCCTACGGCTTTGCTGAGTCTGTGGTGGCTCACGCCCGGCGGTTTCGGACGCTGGAGTCTCGGATTGTTGAAACCATTGTTTACGTGGTGGAAGCTTTTCCGCGTTCCAAGAATCTATCTTTGGTGTTGCAAGATGAGATGGGCGCAGAGCTTCGGGCCAGAGCCTTCTCCGACGATGCCACAGAAGTGTTCTCTGAGATGACTGCGCAGCCTTTGATTGAAATCCATCCCGACCTGGCCAGGGAGGGCACGGAGATAACGGAAATCATGTCGCGTTTTGCTATCTCCATGATTCTCTTTCCGGGCCGCTATGGGAATGATTCCAAAGGCCTGCGTAGGCTCATCAAGAGGCGCATTTTGCCTGGGCTGCTCTGAAGTGGGCGGCTCCATCATTTTGGGTTAATCCGCCACTATTTTAGCCAAGTTAATCAACCCAACAGTAGCGGGTGAGGATGCCTCACATTTAGGAACTGAAAACTTTATACTTTTCAGCTGTTTATGGTGCTTCTGGTTTTCGAGCGATGACGGTAGGGTTTGGCACCATCCCTGCAGAGTATCCACACAAGAAAGAACGCAAGCCACTTTGCCGCAAATGAGAAAGTTGGCTTCTGCTTTAAAGATACAAGGGATTATCCATGCAACTCGTTAAGTCTTTTACCATCATCGCTTCTTTGGCTTTGGCTCTAAGTGCTTGCTCGGCCAATGGCACA
>CAZZDT010000744.1:0-2921 GCA_964652435.1 uncultured Bdellovibrionales bacterium | reverse complement strand
CGATATTCTTGGGAGCCGTTGATTACTTGCCGGAAGAAACCTTCAGGTGGATGCTCTGAGTTTGGAAGATATTCGTCTTGAAAAGTAAGATTGTTCAACATTCCAAAACCCTCGAGTAATTCCGGGGAAAAATTAGCTTGTAAAAAAAGAACAAAAAACGTACATAGGGTATAGAACAGAACTGGAACACTCTTGGCTTTACGTACTTTATCAAGATTTTAGGTTTTTTTGAATACTGTTCAATAGAACGACCACTTAGAGGCAAGATGCAAAATATCTCTCATGCTGTAATGTCACAACGCAATGAGCAAAGGGATAGTCTGGATGACTTTCCGACTCCGCCTTGGGCGACGCGAGCGCTTATACAGCACGTTATTAATTCTGAAGGGCCATTCGAGGGGTTGAGTGTGCTTGAACCAGCTTGTGGTCGGGGGCACATGGCCTCCACACTTCAACCCTATTTCGGAAAAGTTGCCGCACTAGATATCCATGATTACGGTTTTGGCGGTATCGGTAATTTTCTGATAGACGTCTATGAGAGAGATAGTTTTGATTGGGTAATAACAAACCCGCCTTTCAAGATCGCTGAGGAATTCATCCATAAAGCCCTGCCTATAGCTCGCCGCGGCGTGGCGATGTTGGTGCGAACGGTGTTTATTGAAAGCGTAGGTAGATACGGGCGCCTTTTTTCTATCAATCCACCATCAATGTTAGCCCAGTTCACTGAGCGTGTTCCAATGGTCAGAGGAAGGGTCGACCCAAAAGCCTCGACTGCAACTGGATATGCTTGGGTTATTTGGCAGAAAAATTATCAAGGCCATCCGCAACTTTGTTGGATACCGCCATGCCGCAGAGCTCTTGAGAGTTTGAAAACAACCGGTATGAACCAGGAATTAAAGTTAATTTAGTACAACCAAAAAATCGCTAATGTCATCCTAAAATGCGAAAACAGGAAGGGCAGTAAGAAGCCCCCAATCGTTGATTGGAGGCCTCTTCAACAGAAAGTCTCGGGTTAACCAGAGAACATGATCGTTATGACGCCTGCTCAAGGTCCCGATCATCGTTAACTGGATTAAGGTGTTGCTGGCTATGGTCTATTAGCAGCTGCTCCATCCATTCAATCTTTGCATCGAGATCTTCCAAAGTAGCTTCGTCAGCTCTTTTGCGCCCTTTTTCAACCCACCGTCTGTTCGTTGTGCCCCAATCAAGACCAAGTCGGGAATCGACTTGCTTAGCAAGCTTTGCCGCGTGCTGACGTTTCCGCTCAAACTTCTCATCCAGGGTCTCATCCTCAGCCCGCTCGGCAATCGGTTCGAGATCAACATTAATGCGATCATCTTTGAGAAGCGTTGCGACCAATTGGAGAGACATGAACTTGTAAGCGGGATTCGTCGAGGTCTGTTGGAAAGTCGCTGCTTGTTTCAGCTCTTCAGAACTGAATTCATCTCCGCTGTAAACACCGAAATAACCTATGCTTTGAGCATTAAGGGGTACAAATGTCTGAGCGTCAGGCTCACGCGGCTTTGGTTCGCCCGGCTCTATATCAGGCCCGACGACGTCTACCTGCTCCTCTTCAATCTCACTGGCAATTTTAACAAGCTCTGGGTCGGCGGGCATAAAGACAGCTCCTTCGAGCCATTCATAGTCTTTAACTACACGAGAAACACGGCCAATAGCTTGCTCAACAAATGCTCGTGAGCCTGTCACGTGGGAAGCATAAACAGCTGCCGTTAGCCTTGGTATGTCGACACCCTCGCCAACTTTTTTTACAGAAATCATCCACTCATCATTTCCTTCGGCGAAGTCTCGTATTTTCTTGCGGCTATCCTGGGCTTGGATATGCACAACTGTCGGTTCACAGCCTGTGACACGCTTGCACACCTGCGCCAGATGGTTCGCGTGTGGAATATCTTTGGCAAAAGCAATTGCAGCCGCAACCGGATAACCATTTTGACGATCCGTCATAATCTTTCGGTGGGCCTTTATGAACAATTGTTCAATTACTTGGCCGGTGGGAATTAAGGAAGACTGGTGGCGCCGCCGTGACTCTGGACGTTTAAGTGCGTCTTCAAACTTTGCGGAGTTTCTCTCACCATCCTCCAGCCACTCCATCTCACCTCGCTCCATAGTGAATGCATAGCGACGAATTATCTTCTGACTAAGCGCCTGCGTTCGTGACAAAGTGTAATCGGCGATGGCTATACCGTTTTGATCGTAATTTACAAAGGGCAGACTTTCTGGGCCATTGCGATAAGGCGTGCCAGATATAAAGACGCGAAATTTGCAGGGCTCGAAGCCAATTTTCATCGCTTCTCCCCACGCCTTCCCATCACCAGAGTGATGCCACTCGTCGCCAAATAATAAAGACTGATGGCGGCTTGTTAGCGTTCTGAAGAGCTGCGTTTCAGAAGCAATCTGGGCATACGTATGCACGGAGCCATCATAGCCTTTTTTGCATGGATCAATCCGCGTAAGGGTATCATTACCGAATTGACCTGCGAGATTAATACCCAATTCTTTTGCAGTCTTGATCCAGCCGTCCTTGATTGTGTCGGTTGGGGCTACAACCCAGATATAGTTGATCAGCCCCCCATCTTTGAGGGATTTCGCGAATTGTAATGAAAAACGCGTTTTCCCGGCACCGGGAGGCGCTACAACAAGAGCATCGGTGTGGTTCTGATCAAATTTTGCTCGGACGCGTCGTTCCGCTTCAATTTGCCAAATCCGATTAGGGGCTAAATTAGCACTCATAATTTTGTCCTTTCTTTCTATTACAGGTCCGGCACAAAGCGGCACCATTAACGACGTCGGTTACTCCATCTTTTGAGAACGGGCGGATATGATCCGCTTCCCAGTCAGTTCCTAATTCCTCACCGCATAATTCGCATTTCCCGTTAGCAGCGAGCCAAAGGGAAATTTTT
>CAZZDT010000743.1:0-2924 GCA_964652435.1 uncultured Bdellovibrionales bacterium | reverse complement strand
GCCTTATCAACGGCAAGTTTGCTGCCGGTATGATGGAGTTTTACACGGCTTGGGTAGATGTTCGTGATGTGGCTTTTGCACACGTAGAAGCGGCCATTCGAGAAGATGCCGAAGGCCGTCATATTTTGTCTTGTAAGGAGACAGGTGTGATGGAGGTGGTTGCGGGATTACGCGAAGATGTAGACTTAAAGCTCAAACTGCCGAAGCGGCAGGTCCCTAAATTTATGGGATATATCTTTGGGCCGCTTTTGGGCTTCTCGTGGAAGCACGTTTCGCGCAACATTGGCATTCCTTTGAAAATGGACAACACACGAAGCATTGAGCGATTAGGCGTGCAGTATAAACCCCTGCGGGTTACCATGAAGGACCATGTTGAACAGTTGGTTCGAGATGGTCTTTATACGCCATAAATACACGTGGCGACGGGGGTTAAGGGATCTGTCGTTTTCTCAAAGAAAAACTGAAGGCCAGGGCGGGCAACGGGAACTCAAGGATGATGAACTCTCCCCTTGAATTGCAAAAGGTATTGCCCCATGGCCGCTAAGTTGTCTCAATTATTGAAGAATCTTTTTTCCCCGGTGCTTCTCGTTCTGGCTTTGGGGGCTTGTGGCGAATCCCAGGAAAGTGTTTGTGAGCCTGGACGTCAGGTGGCTTGCGCGTGCAGTGGCGCCGCTGTCGAAGGGGTTCAAGCCTGCCTTGAGGATGGAAGCGGTTGGGGCGATTGCACCTGTGATGATGGTGGTGATGCGTCTGAACCTAGCTCGATAGACGACCCCAGCTCTGTAGACAACAGCGATGTGAGTGATCCGACCGATCCGGATAACTCCGATACCAGCGATGCTTCTGACCCCACCGAGCCAGGCGATGGTTTAAACTTTTTGTCGCGAATTGGGACTGGTCTGGTGGATGCCAGTGGTAACGAAGTCCGATTGACGGGAATCAACTGGTTTGGTTTTGAAACGGAAACGCTTTTACCTCACGGCCTTTGGCAACGCACCCACGAAAGCATGCTCAGTCAGGTGGTTGAAATGGGGTTCAACAGCATTCGGCTGCCATGGTGCAATGAGATGCTACGCAGCACTGCCGCAGTGGATACAGTTGACCCAGAATTGATGGGAAAAACGCCTATTGAAGCCATGGACACCATCATCGAAACCGCTGGCGAGTTGGGCCTGAAAATTATGCTGGATAACCATTCTCGAGCCGCCGATGGCTATTTGAATGAGGGCCTCTGGTACACAGATGGTGTGAGCGAAGAAGAGTGGATCAGCGATTGGGAGATGATGGCGCAGCGCTACGCGGGCAACGATACCGTTGTGGCTTTTGATTTAAACAACGAGCCTCATTTTGAAGCAGGCTGGGGTACCGGTAACGAGAGCATCGATTGGAACAAAGCGGCTGAGCGATGCGCTGAAGCCATTCACGCAATCAACAGCGACGTGTTGATAGTGGTGGAGGGAGTCGAAGCTGTTAATGGTGAGTACTATTGGTGGGGCGGAAATCTCAAAGGAGTGCGAACCGCGCCTATCTCTATTACTCACATGGATAAGCTGGTGTATTCGGCTCATGAGTATGGTCCAGAAGTTTACGAGCAACCTTGGTTCACGGATGCGTCCTTTCCTGAGAATATGCAGGCGATATGGGACGAGCATTTCGGGTTTGTCATGAACGAGAATATTGGCCATGTGTTGATTGGTGAATTCGGTATCCGCGATGCCTCGTCCAACAACGGCAGTATGGGCGTTTGGTTTGATTCCTTTCTGGATTATATGGGTACCGACTATTCATGGACTTTCTGGTGCTTAAACCCCAATTCTGGGGATACCGGTGGAGTGTTGCAGGACGATTGGATTTCAGCGGAGCAGTGGAAGCTAGATGCCTTGGCACCCTATATGGCTCCTATGATTCCCTAAATATCCAAGCACTTTTTGGGCGCAACTTAATCTCTCTAAAGTGTGTCATCGCTCTCTAATTCGGGTATTGTACCAGTGCACTTCGTTTGTTGTTTGAGGGAAGTAAGATGCAGAGCCCCGGTGGTCCATCAGCGTTCGGTGAACGCTTTGTTGATTCAATTATTAACAATCCCAAGCGTTACCTCTTGTTGGGGATTTTACTGGCTCTGACGCTCTTGCCCGGTATGCAGTTCATCACCGCAGATTTCACCCATACGGGTTTTTTCTATGCGGACGACCCAAAGCTGCTTGCCTTTGAGAAATTTGAACGTCAATTTGGGAATGATGATTCTCTGATCATCGTCGTTCACAGTCCATCCGGTATTTTCGATAAAGACAGTATCGAGTTGCTTAGCGAACTCACGGAAGGGATGTGGCTTTTGCCTGATATTATTCGGGTGAACTCCTTAACCAATTTTTCTTGGGTTCATGCTGAGGGTGATGACATTCTCGTGGAACCCTTGATTCCGGAAGACGAACCACTCACGCCGGAACTCCTTGAGGCCCGTCGCAAAATCGCCTTGGACCATGAGACCATTCCGAATTACTTGATCAGCTTGGATGGTAAAACGGCGCTGCTTTATGGAGCACTTCGGCCGAGCATCGATGTCCAAATACCGCTTCTTCCCATTGTGAAGGCAGCCCGAGTTCTTAATGAAAAAGTGCAGCGCACGGACCATACGCTCTATGTATACGGTGGCCCGGCGGTCACCGGTGGGTTCCAGGAGGCAACACAAAATGATTTGGCGCGCCTGATTCCTTTCGTGATTGGTCTGATTGTTCTCTGGCTTGGCATTGCGCTCAAAAGCATTCGAGGCATCTTTCTGGCGTTCAGTGTGGTTTTTTGCACGCTTCTGGGGGCGTTTAGTCTTTTGGGATGGCTCAAGTTTCCCATGACCAGCATGAGTGGGATTTTGCCCCAAATTGTGATTGCCATCGGCGTGGCCGATGCGGTGCATGTATTGGTGGTTT
>CAZZDT010000742.1:0-2926 GCA_964652435.1 uncultured Bdellovibrionales bacterium | reverse complement strand
CCCAGCCGAACCTGATAATCCCAAAGTGGGCATGGGGCGCAGCGGCCGATTGGCCGAACCAACATCTCTGGACGATATTATCTCGCAGGTAAAATCTTTTCTGAACCTCGAACATGTCCGCGTTGCGCGGGCTCAACGTCATATCGATGGTAAACCGATCAAAAAAGTAGCAGTCTGCCCGGGAGCGGGTGGCTCACTCTTTTCAAGTGTGCGGTTTACGGATCTTCTGATCACCGGAGAAATGCGTCACCACGATGTTCAATCCAGGCTGGCCGCCAATACATCGGTGATTCTCACCGACCACACCAATACCGAGCGAGGTTATCTACCCATTTTAGCTCAGCGCTTAAGTGAGAACCTCGATATCGAAACCATTGTCTCCAAAATCGATGCAGATCCTCTCGTAGTGGTTTAACGCAATCTGATCCTTCAACTATCAAAACGAAAACACCGCAAAAAAAAAGGACCGCATAAGCGGTCCTTTTTGAATATCCGATTTGGATACGTGCTGATTAACGCTTGCTGAACTGGAAGCGCTTACGAGCACCAGGCTGTCCGTACTTCTTACGCTCAACCTTACGTGAGTCACGTCGAAGAAAACCGGCCTTCTTGAGGTTTCCGCGAAGGTCGCCGTTCATTTCAACGAGTGCACGAGAAAGACCATGACGAATCGCACCAGCTTGACCGCTAAGGCCGCCACCAGAAACGTTTACTACGAGGTCCATCTTGCCAATTTGCTCAACCAACTCGAGTGGCTGACGAAGAACCATCTTCAGAGTTTCACGTCCGAAGTATTCGTCGATTGGACGCTTGTTGATGGTGATTTTGCCGTCGCCGGGACGCAACCAAACACGAGCTGTGCTCGACTTACGACGTCCTGTTCCGTACCATTGTACCAGTTCTTCAGCCATTGCCTTCTATCCTTGTTTCGATTCAGTTTCTCTTAGAAAGAGAGTTCCTGTGGGTTTTGAGCTGTGTGTGGGTGCTCAGTTCCTGCGTATACTTTTAACTTGCTGAACATCTCACGTCCCAGAGGACCCTTTGGCAGCATTCCCCAAACAGCCTTCTTAACCATGTCTTCTGGATGCTTAGCACGAAGCTCAGCAGCAGAAACACTTCTAAGGCCGCCTACCCAACCGGTGTGGTGACGATAACGCTTGTCGGTTTCTTTCTTACCGGTCAGCTTAACCTTGTCAGCATTTACAACAACAACGAAGTCACCAGTATCGGCGTGGGCAGTAAAAGTTGGCTTGTGCTTGCCACGAAGAATCTTGGCAATTTCACTGGCCATGCGGCCCAATACCTGGTCGTCAGCGTCTACGACGAACCAGCTTCGATCAATTTCATGCTTCGCAAAGCTTTTTGTTTTCATCACTATACCTCGGGTTTTAAGGAACCCATCCTCGAGCACACACCGGAGTCCGGCGCGGCGAGGTTCAATTACAGAGCGGCGCTTCTATGTAACCCAGTGATTCTTGTCAAGATTATCCTGCCAAGAACATGGACTCTTCGCCGATTGCGATCCAAAAGACCGATCATTCGGGTATTTCTGAGGGTTTTTTGCCGATTCCGACGAGAAAAACCTCCGTACTTTCCTTTCGAGTCGCCTTAGGTCGATGCCGCTCAACCTTTTTGTAACTCTGGCGCATCCGCTTGACCAAAGCCTCGATTTCCCCGCCCTCAAGAAGCTTCGCTACTACGGAACCCCCTGTTTTTAGGAAACTATCTGCAATATCGAGTGCTCTTTCAACCAAAGCAGCACTGCGTAGATGGTCTGTGGCCCGGTTTCCAGTGGTCGACGGAGCCATATCCGAGACAATCACGTGGAAAAGTCCACCGAGTTCATCGAGAGATATCTCATAAATATCCCCCACCCGGGCCTCCGCATGTGCTGGCAGTGTCGTTTCAACAGGTTTTAGGTCATATCCAAGCACTTGGCCCTTATCTCCAACCCGGCGGGCCGCATATTGCATCCACGAGCCAGGAGAGCAGCCTAAATCCAGAACGCGGGTTCCGGGCCTAATAATATTGGATTTTTTATCGATTTCTTCGAGTTTGTAATAAGACCGCGCAGCATTTCCCTCACGCTTGGCTCGACGAGCAAAATGGTCTTGGGCCCGTTTATTACGCCCGCTTTTACGCTGATGAGATTTAGCCATAACAATTACCGCAGCCGCACTACCACGTTGTATCTTTCCTGACTACCAAGAATCTGCGTCGCCCAAAGTTAGAGACTCGCCGCTTCAAAAGCCGAGGCAATTTGAACAAACTGCTCCACACTTAGCTTTTCCGCCCGTAAACCGGGCTCGATCCCCACGGACTCAAGGGCCGCTACCACTTGCTCGGACTCTAAACCAAGGCCCTTACTCAAAGTGTTGCGCAAGGTTTTGCGGCGCATCGAAAAAGCAGCCTTTACGACTTTTTCAAAAAGCGCGTCGTCCGGCCCACTCGACTCGACAACTTTTCGAGTCAACACAACCACACTTGAATCGACCTTCGGCGGTGGATGAAACGCCTGAGGCGGAACGTGGCGAGCAATTCGGCCAGCAAATCTGCGTTGCACCAAAACGCTCAATAAACCGTATGTCTTGTTGCCCGGTTCCGCTGTCAGTCGCTCGGCCACCTCTTTTTGAATCATCACCACGATGCGTTCGACATGCTCATAGGCCTGGGCCACGGATACCAGAATACGGCTTGAAATTTGATATGGCAGGTTCCCCACCACGGTCAGCGGATGCCCAAGCTCCTCACGCAACGCCTCATAATCAAGCTTCGCCGCATCCGCCTCGCGCACTTCTAGCCCATCGGCCCAATCAAAGACCTGACGCAAAACCGGTGCAATCTCGCGATCGCGTTCAATGGCCAGCACTTCACCACCCTGCTTGAGCAAATGCCACGTCAGCGCGCCGGTCCCCGGCCCCAACTC
>CAZZDT010000741.1:0-2937 GCA_964652435.1 uncultured Bdellovibrionales bacterium | reverse complement strand
TTTACACCGATAAGGTCACTGAGGCAGGTGCCAAGGTTTTCGTCCATATCACCACAAGAATCGGGGAATTTCTCGAAGCTGAGGGGAAGGTGGTTCGCACCATTGATGGTAAGTTGGCCATCTAGTTGGACCAAGCCTCCGATGAGGTGAAAACCTCCCTGAGAAACGCAGTGGCAGACGCCCAGGCTGCGCCCCGAATGGAAAACGACTAAAGGAAAACGTATGACAAGTTTTAATCTGACGGATGTGGGCCTTTTTGGTGGCCTCTCAGATGAAGACAGCAAAAATGTGGCTGCGTTGATGACCAGTCACCGGTTTGAAAAAGGCGACAAAATTGTGGCCACCGACGATCCCGGTGATGCGCTCTTCGTGATTCAGGCGGGCAAGGTCAAAGTCTCTTTGTTGGGTAAAAACGGCAAAGAACTCATTTTGGATTTTTTAGAAAGCGGCGACTTTTTTGGCGAAATGAGCCTAGTCGACGGTGAGCCCCGTTCGGCGAATGTGGTTTGCATGAACAAGTGTACGGTTTTGAGATTGGATCGCCGCGAATTTTTAAAAGCGGTGCGAGCCTATCCCACGGTGGCCATCAACATCATGACCGAGTTGTGTGTGCGATTGCGTAAGGCTGATAGCACTTTAGGGTCGTTGGCTTTACTCGATGTGTTTGGGCGGGTAGCGCGTTTTGTTTTAGAGAAAGCGGAAGAAGAGGGTGAAGATCGAGATGAGGGTTTGTGGATTCAAAAATTGCCCTCCCAACAGCAAATGGCCAATCGTTTGGGCACCAGCCGAGAGACGGTGTCGCGCGCTTTGAGCGAATTTCACAAACGCGGCTGGCTCGAGAGCCAAGACAAAGGTGTTTTGGTTCGCCCCGAGCTCGATCACAACTATCGATTCTAAATTCAATCTATAATTTTTGCAGGAGGCAGTAGACATGCGTGCAGACGGACGGGAAGCAGCGCAATTGCGACCAGTGGGTTTTGAGTGCGGCTTTATTGAGCACCACGCCGGATCGGTGGTGGTCTCTTTTGGAAAAACCAGGGTTTTGACCACGGCGACTTTAACCGAAGGGATTCCCCGCTTTCGAAAAGAAGAAGGCAAGAAGGGATGGCTGACCGCAGAATACGGGATGCTCCCCGCCTCGACTTTAACCCGAAAAAGCCGTGCCAGTTCTCGTGGCCGACCTGATGGCCGCAGTGTTGAAATCCAAAGGCTGATCGGCCGGGCATTACGGCAAGTGGTGAATCTCGAAGGTCTTGGTGATCACACCCTTCACATCGATTGTGATGTGTTGCAGGCCGATGGCGGGACCCGTACTGCATCCATTACCGGTGCCTACGTGGCCGTTGCACTGTGTCTCAAAGATGCCATCGCGCGAAAAGCAATCCCGGCGGCGGCATTGGCGAGCGTGCTCACCGATCAGATTGCAGCCATCTCCTTGGGCATCAAAAATGGTCAGGTGCTCACCGATCTTTGTTACGAAGAAGATGTGGCGGTGGATACCGATTTCAACTTGGTGGCTCGAGGTGATGGTGCCATTGTTGAATTGCAGGGCACGGCCGAAGGGGCCGCCATGCGTCGAGAAGAGGTGGATCAAATCCTGAATATGGGCTTGGCTTCCATTGAAGAATTATGCCGGTTACAACGGGCTGCTTTGGCATGAATGCTTCAAAACAGTTTTGGGTGATGGCCACTCAGAATTCAAAAAAAGCCAAGGAGTTGGTAGCGCTCACCGGTGGACGTGTTGAGGTTAAAACACTCCGGGATCTTGGTTTAGACGACCTGGAGATCATCGAAGACGGTCACACCTTTGCAGAAAACGCACAAAAAAAATCAGAAACCGTTTGGGCGCATTTGAAGCGCACGGGAGCTGACCTCATGCCCCATTGGATCATCGCTGACGACAGTGGGTTGTGTGTGGATGCTTTGGGAGGGGCGCCTGGGATTCGTTCAGCCCGCTATGCCTTAGATGCTGGCACCTGTGAGGGTGACGATGACAACAATACTTTGCTTCTGAACAATTTACGGTCTTTCCCCACGGCTCAAGAACGGCGCGCCCATTTTGCATGTGCCTTGTGTGCCATGAATGCCGAAGGACAAATACATGGATTTTACGGTGAGGTGCACGGCTTTATTGGGCATGCGCTCAGCGGGGCAGGTGGGTTTGGCTATGATCCGTTGTTTTACCCGGACGCGTTTCCAGGACAAACCACTGCGGAAATCAGCGAAGAAAACAAACATGCCATCTCCCATCGCGGGAAGGCATTTCGTGCGTTAGCCGATGCGCTGTTAGCGAGTTGATTAGGCTTCCTTAATGCCAAACATGCGATTGAGGGCTCCGCGATCCCCTTGAATGGCTGTACGCTGTAGATAAAAATCCAAGCCACGCAGGCCGCCCAGCTCCTCGCCACCGCCGGCACGTCCAGGACCTCCATGAATAGAGACCGGTAAGACCATGCCCGGGGTCGTGGCTTGATCAGCCACTTTCGCATTGCCCCAGTAAACGCGACCGTGAAAGGGGGCGATGCCCATGAGCACGTTTTCCACCCATTTTTTGTCGTTGGAATACAAAGAGGCCACCAAAGAACCTTGGCCTTTGGCCACCAAAGCGACGGCTTCGTTTTCATCATCATAAGGCATCAGCGTGGACACGGGACCAAAGACTTCCAGGTCGTGGACGGAAGGGTGTTCTTGGGGTTGATCCACTCTCAAGAGCGCTGGCCCGATGAAATAACCATTGTCGTGATCGATATCCACCAGGTCTGGTTTTTCAGGTGTCCCAAAGAACATGGTGGCACCGTCTTCGACCAGCTGTCCGATTCCTTTGAGGGCGTCTTCTTTTTGCTGTTGGGTTGCCAATGGGCCAACAGAGACTTCTCGCAGCATGGGATTGCCCACTTTGACATCGTTAAAGCGCTCGATGAGGTCTTCTTGGACTTG
>CAZZDT010000740.1:0-2944 GCA_964652435.1 uncultured Bdellovibrionales bacterium | reverse complement strand
GTTGAGTGCGGCGGGAATGACTTTCTCGTTAAGCCCTATAACCGCGTTATCTTGAAGGCGAAAATCGATGCCATGCTTCGCATTCGTTCCGTCTATGCAACCATGCGTTACCAACGTGATGAAATTGCTTATCACCAGAGCCGATTGGAGCATGAGCACCAAGTTGCGGAGCGTGTATTCGCGAAGATTATTCCGAAGGGGTGTTTAGACCTCGAGAACATTCGATACATGCTCTCGCCGGTTTCTATCTTTAATGGTGACTTACTCTTGGCAACCCGAACGCCATCGGGTTCACTTTATGTGATGCTGGGCGATTTTACGGGGCATGGTTTACCAGCTGCTGTAGGTGCTATTCCTGTGGCCGAGGTTTTCTATGGGATGGCTACCAAAGGTTTTTCTTTGGCAGCGATTGTTACGGAAATTAACCGTAAGCTTCGAGCCTCCTTGCCAACGGAAGTTTTCTTCGCCGCATGTTTTCTCGACTTTAAAGCGGGAGGCGAAAGTGTTTTTGCCTGGAACGGCGGTGTGCCGGATGCATTGATCTTCAAGCCAGGAGTTGGTTTGCGTGCGCGTATTCCCTCGCACAGTATTCCGCTTGGGGTCATGGATAATCTGCAGGCTCAACCGGTTCGCCTAGAGATTTCTGAAGATGAACGCATTTACGTCTATTCCGATGGTGTGATCGAAGCATCGAATCCAGATGGGACGATGTTCGGTCCTGAGGGGCTTGAAAAGCTTTTTACCGCTGAGAGCGAACCAGACCAGATGTTTGATCGCATTCATGAGAGTGTGAACGCTTGGCGTAAAGGCGGAGAGCAAGCTGACGATACCACGCTGATTGAGATTCGGTGCGAGCCACGCAACGAAGAGAAGCTTGCTGCTGAGCCGACCAAGGATGTTCGCAAGAGCCAGCCAATGGTCTGGCGATCAAGTCTGGAGCTTTCTGACGATACGCTTAAGACTGTCGATCCTATCCCGGTATTGATGCATGTGGTGACAGAGCTACAAGGCCTCGATGGTTATCGCGAGCCGCTCTATACCGTTTTGGCCGAGCTATTTAACAATGCCCTAGAGCACGGCTTGTTGGGCTTGGAATCAAGCCTTAAGCAAAATGTCGAAGGGTTCAGTCAGTATTACGCTATGCGGCAGCAACGTCTGGCTGATCTCAAAGAAGGCAGCATTCGATTTGATTTTGAGCACGTTCCGTTTGAGGACGGTGGCCGTTTAACGATTAAAGTAACGGATACAGGTCCGGGATTTGATCACGAAGGAACGCTCTCTGGATTAGCGACGAATTTCTCCCACAGCGGACGGGGTATCGCGCTGGTCAAAACGATTTGTGAGCAAGTGTCCTATTACGGGAACGGTAACAGCGTGGTCGCTGAATTTGTCTGGGGCGAAAACGCCGACTCTTAATTAAGGCGCAAGCGGTCTTGCGACTACAATCCCTTTTCTTTTCTTTTGACTCTTCATGTATTCGGCAACGGTTCCAGGTGTGAATACCACTCGTTTATGATGGCTGGATGCATGCAGGTAATGGGGCTTTTTATCTGCTCCGTACGAGACCAGTCCGGTATGAATGATGAGGATTCCTTTTGTATTACCAATGACCCCAACGATATCGCCTTCCTTGAGTTGGTGCTGAACTTGTTCAATATCGTTCGTTGGGATCCAATAAAGCTCATATTCGTTGAGGCTCTCTTCTAGACTTTTGATTTGGGAAAAAATTAAGGGATCCGTAAGCGCGGGGTATTTATCTGGGTGATCACTCATGATGGAAAATTTGCGATACACCCGTTTTCCGCCGAGAGCCTCAGTCATCCAGGCCAATCGTTCTCTTTGGGTGTTGTCTTGGAGCCAATCGTAAAAATAATGCAAGCGCGTTACGTAGCCTCCCATGAGCCCGTCTCGGTAACGGGTGGCCGCCACTTCATCCCGGTAGCATCTGGGGGTCGGAGTGCCCATCCAAAGGCAGCGGGCCAGTGAAAGACTGGTTTCTACCAGTGACACGCATTGAAATGTTTCCAGTGTTGTATCGAGAATTTCCGGGCCCGAAGACTGATCAGGGTTGAGATAAGGCTTATTGAGATGGAATCGGGCGGCTCGTGTAATCAGCTCTCCAAAAGATTCATTGGGTTTGATGGGACCGATGCTGCGAAACCAGCTTTGGATATCTTTTTTCGCTTTTTGGGGTAGGGGATCGAGCTTTGGGGTATCCGAACCTGAATTTTCGTCTTCTTCGGCTTCTGGAACCACATTTGTGCCCTTTTCAAAGGCATCAGAGCTCAACACTGGCTCTCGGTGAGGCTCTTGGGGCGTGCAATTGCATAAAAAGAGTGCTGCAATCAGTATAGAAGCGCGCTTGTGCATACAGTTCCATATTGCACATTGTGGGTTGTTTCTAGTACGCGGGGCATCATGAAAGTCTTAGGCATTGAAACCAGCTGTGATGAAACCGCTGCGGCGGTGGTAGAAGATGGTCCAAAAATAGTGACCAACATCATCCATTCTCAGGTAAAAACCCACGCAAAGTTTGGTGGAGTGGTCCCTGAAATCGCTTCCCGAGAGCATATTCACAAGATTGTAGAAGTGGTGGAGAAGGCCGTGGAGCCCGTTGGTGGCATGGATGGCATCGATGGTGTGGCCGTTACCACGGGTCCTGGCTTGGTGGGTTGTCTCTTGGTGGGCACCCAGGTTGCTAAAGGTATCGCCATGGCGAGGCAAGTTCCGCTGATGGGTATCAATCACTTAGAGGGGCATATCTCGGCTGCACTTTTGGCCGAAAAAGTACCGGATTATCCTCATGTTGCGCTGGTGGTGAGCGGTGGACACACCCATCTCTACCATGTGAAGTCTTTTGGCTCGTATACGCTCATGGGGGGCACCCGCGATGATGCGGCGGGAGAAGCATTTGATAAAGTAGCCAAAGTGTTAGGACTTGGTT
>CAZZDT010000739.1:0-2945 GCA_964652435.1 uncultured Bdellovibrionales bacterium | reverse complement strand
AAGGCTCGTGGAATCGAGCTAACTTGCTTTGGTACTTTAGCTGAAACCGGTGACCATCTGATTACCGTGAACGAATAGCTTTAACGTGCCATTCCGGCGGCCATGATTTTTTGAGTGCTCATAAAGTTGGAGTTGAGCATTCTAATGACCGCATCAACGGCTTCGTTTTTCGAAGTGATGAGCATTTCAATCATCTCACCTTCCTCTTCAAGTTGCGCTTGAAACATGTCGGCCATCATCCGCATGCGCTCCGCGAGCAATTGTTGCTGGCGAGCCTCCGCGCTCATATCTGCGGCCTTGGCATTGGCTGCTCCTTGAAACACTTGCCCCACGGTATTGGTGATGACTTTGACAGGGTCGAGGTTTTGCAAAAGTGACTGAGTGGTTTGTTGCGCCGCTGATTGTGACACGTTCACGGCCTGTTGTGCTGCTTGCTGCGCGGCATGTTTGGCTGCTTCTTGAGCGGCTTGCTGTGCTGCTTGTTGCGCTGCCTGGGTGGCGGCGTGTTGAGTGGCGGCGGTGGCTGCGTTGGCCGCTTGCAGGCCCAGGGAGAGCCCTGCGGTAACGAAGGAGAGTGCAAGGGTGATAAACGAGAAGAGGACGCTGAATGTGTTGGCAAAGGCAGCGTAAGCCTCGGCCTCTTTTCGTTGTTCTTCTGCTCGAGCAATTCGAGCTTGAGCTTCATCAATCGCAAGTTGCCGCAGTTCACTCATGGCTTGATATAAGTCTTGATGGGTTTCAACCGAGTTGTTGGGATCGACGATTTGTAGCTTGAGAAATTGCGATAAAAGCTGGTCGGGGTTCATGGACTCGAATGGACCTGGGGTAAGGGCTCGATTGAGGTTTTGGGCAAATGCTTGAGCACCTTGTTGTTGTTTTGCACCGAATTTGGTGATGGGGGGCATAACCGGCGCCAGAGAAGAGGGTGGGTGAAGCAGTGGATTCTCTTTGAGATCGGCTTGGGTGTTCTGTCCGGCCAATGCACGAAACATTAGAATATCTAATGCCTCAGCTGGTGTTGGCTTGGATTGATTGGATGCCATGGTTGAATGGATAGAAGCCATTGGCACCGAATTGATTGGGTTTTGTTGAGTTTTCTCGATGTTTTGCATGTTCCCCTGCTCCTTAATCTAACATTAACGGAGTGGGGTAAGGATGGTTTGAATACTGTGTCCGTACTCAGAAGAATCGAGCGACGAGATAAGGGGGAGATAATATTATATTAAGATTGTTATTTTTGATGTAATATTTTTAGTATATTTCTATTGGCGTTGCCCCGGACACATAGTGTCCGGATGCATCGATGAATTTGGATTAACCTTCTGGCTGAACAGCTGCGGCTGGAGCGGCTTCTGTTGCTTCGGTTGCAACATCAGCTTCTTTCGCTTCATCAGCCTTCGCAGTCGTTTCTTGAGCAGGCTTTTCTGCTTGAACCAGGCCTACAGGAAGTTCCTTATCATTCCAGTGAATGAAGTCAGGGTGTGGTTCAACGGATGCGTCGGAAGCAACCTTAGCCAGTGAGAGCAGAGTCTTACTGGGCCACTTCTTTTGAATCAGATTCACAAGCCATGAAGGAAGCATACCTTTAGGGTCGGTGTGAACTTCAACTTCAAGCTTGGTCTTGTTGGTGCCTGGAATGGCTTCGAAGCGGTAGTAGGTACCCATAGCTTGTGCGCGCACGCAGCAATCGTCTACGGGCTTCTTACCGTGCTGGACCGACTTGATGTTCGCGGTAACAACGCGGCGGGCTTCGTCTACTTCTGCCTTTGCGTTCAATACGTAATCGCGGTCAGAGATAGGGAAGGGCAGTCCAAAACGAATCCAGTAGGTTCGTTCGAAGTCGTTCTTAATCGTGAGTTCTTTCGAGTTGTTGTAGCGATCTACCCATTCACCACGTCGTGAGGCGTCGAGAAAAATGGTGAGAATTTTGCTGATAGGAGTATCGACAATGGTTTCGCCACGGAAAGCGAGAATATCGGAGCCTTCTACGCTCTTACGCTCGGTGGTGAATCCATCGTTAGTGGAAATAACTTCCCACCCATCGGTTCCGGCAGCTTGTGCATTCTGGGTCAGGGCACCAAAAGATACGGCGATGGCGACCACCCATGAAAAGAATTGTTTAACACGCATTGTGATTCTCCTTCATGTTTGTCTTCCCTCATTCCCCTTACGCACCGCGTCTAACGGCTGGTGCAGGGTTTGACAAGCAAAAAATTTGGCGGATCCCTGGTGCGAACGCAATTACAGGTAGTTAGAAGATAAACTGGGCCTACATTTCGAAGAAATCAGGAAATCAGTTGCTTTGAATCCAGCTTGAGATGGCTGTGTTCACCTCGGTTGGGGCCTCGAGGTGCATGAAATGGCCCGCTTGAATCTCTATATGCTTGAAGGGAGCTTGCATGAATCGAGTGCCATCGATGGGGCCCTTGGTGGAGATGCAACCGTCTTCAAGGCCGGTGATACTAAGCACGGGCACTTTTATATTCCGTTCGGGCTGTTTGGGATCCACGAGTCTTCGAATGGACGGAATCAGAGGCCTTAAAATACGTCGGTAGTAGTTGAGAGGCGATGGCAGCGATTGCTTAAGGCACTCCTTGAGTTCACGCATGTAGATTTCGGATGGTTCGTAACCCGGAGACCACTTCTTCCAGAGCATGTCGATGAACGAGAAGTTGTCTCGAGCGACGACCCAGTCTGAGAGTGTGCGCAATTGAAAAAGTCCCATATAACCACTGCGGCCCAGTTGCGCGGGGCTTTTGATCAAGAGCTCGAAAAATTGGATTGGGTGAGGAACCGCGAGAGTTGTGGCGCTCTTGAAGAGTTCAGGGTGATGGGCCACAGCCATCCAAGTCAGCACAGCCCCCCAGTCGTGACCAATGAGGTGAACTGGCTCGTCATTGTTTTGAAAGGCTTTGGCCAGCTCCACGATATCGTCGGTTAGGTTA
>CAZZDT010000738.1:0-2945 GCA_964652435.1 uncultured Bdellovibrionales bacterium | reverse complement strand
GCATCATTTCCCGGCTCAATGTATCAATTGCATCCTGAACCCAACTTTCCTCCGCATCAATCAACACCGGAATTCCAACCTTGGAGGCCGCACTGCAGATGGACTCAACCCGTGACTGCACGCGCTGCCAAGCTTCTTGCTCCGAGGGGTCTAAGGAAGTGCCAGCATGGACTTTTTCCAGCAGAGAAAATGAGGCAAGGCCCGTAACCTTAAAGACCGCCAAAGGTACCATTTCGTTGCGACCGGCCTCTTCAATGGTCGCCAGAATCTCCTGAACCGAAGATTCAAAATCCTGCTCACTGGACTTGCCTTCAACCGAATAGTCTAAAATTGTCTTCACCCCGAAGGAACCCAGGGCTTCCACACAGCTTTTGCAGCCAACAATGCTCTCACCACCACAAAAATGACGAAAGATCGTTCGTAAGATGATGCCTTCCACCGGCAGCTTCAATTTTAGGGCCATCAGAAGGAACCATTGCCCAAGATTGGCCAGCCATTGTACGGAGAGCAGTTTGAAGAGCCAATACGCACGGCGCAGCTCCATCACACTGCGCCCGGCAAAGGCCACTCGGGTATTTTCAAAGTCCAGTAGTTTGGATTCGATCATAATCCGGCTTTACTTCACCCAGGTATTTGAAGACAAGCCCTTGAAATGAGCCGATGCGTCATAAACTTATGGGTAGATTTCAATTTTTTTGGCCGGAAGGGCGTCATGTCATTGCCTCTAAGGTGCACCAGCGGTACTCAGTTGGCTTCAACTATTACTCTTGTGGATTGCTGAGTAAGGAAAAACCATGCGCCTGACCATTTTGATTTTGACCATCTCTTCACTGATTACAGCTGCTTGCGGCTCTAACCCGGAACCCGTTGCGGACCTTCAATGGCGTATCAATTACGGCGACTGGACCGATCAGAACTCTGAAGACGATTACCGGGCCTGTGACAACGCCCCTGAAGTGAATGCCCGCGGCATCCCTTACCCTGCTGTCGACAAAGTACATGTTCACCTGACCGATCCGGCGGGAATCATCCCCGGTTACGACCAGCGAGTGGATTGCAACTTGGGCATTGGTACTGACACCCTGACCTTGCGCGGCTTGGTTCGCCAGGCATGGGACGTCTCCATTTCAGCGGAAGCGGCCGATGGAACCATTCTTTATCAGTACGTCGAAGAAGAAGTAGATATGTCCACGCCCCAAACATTTACCTGGGAGCTTCAAGCGAAAACCAGTGAGACTTACTTCTACCCTCGCTACGACAACTCTTTGGTCTGCGCCGATGGCGTTGAGACCATTCGATGGGCCCTTTATCCCAAGGATGGGACGGCGGCAGCCGAGGAACCCAACATGACCGGTGAAACAGCGGCATGCGATGCCCTGAACCAGTCAGCGGAAATCGTGATTCGCAATGTGCCGGTAGATCCAAAGCCGGGCGCAAACGATAACTTCATCGCAAGCAGCTACAAAGTAGTGGTAGAAGCCCTGGACGCCAGTGGCAACGTTGTATGGTGCGGAGAAGAAGGCAATCGAATTTTTCGCCCTGGCCTCAATGGCAACGGTACCAACTCTGATATCAATTTGACATCAGGTGCGTGTAATTAAACAAAACGTGAGGCCTTAGAGCTCGCGTTCTACGAAAGCAGTATGATGGAAGGTGTAGACCAAGGCTCCGAACTCCAAACTCAACTTTTCGACCTCTTTCTTTATTTAGGGGCCGAATGGATTTTGGAGCTACTCGTTATTCTCAGCATTATCTCTGTCGCCATCACTGCAGAGCGAATCTTCCATTTTCTTAGCCACCGAGATGATTACGACATGCTCCAAAAAGAGCTGGATGCACATCTTTGCGCAGGAAACGTTGATAAAGCTCGAGAACTTCTACAAAGCGGTCACTCCTACGTGGCCTCAATCTGCCTGGCCGGTCTGGATGTCATGGACCGGGGACCTGGGGCCGTAGAAGAGATGATGACCGGCGCCACCAAGGTGGCCAAGCTCAAGCTTGAACGCGGCCTCGTCTTTCTAGGAACTTTGGGCAATAACGCTCCCTTTATCGGTCTCTTTGGAACCGTTCTTGGGATTATGCGGGCCTTTAAAGATCTTGCGGCCAATACCACTGAAGGCTCTGCGGCAGTTATGGCCGGTATTGCTGAAGCACTGGTTGCCACCGCTGTCGGTCTTTTGGTGGCTCTACCGGCCGTTGCCATCTTTAACGCTTTTCAGCGCTCCATCAAACGACGCCTGGTCTTAAGTGATGCTGTTGGTCACGTCGTTCTCTCCCACGCCAAGTCCGTGAAGGAAGACTCCTAAACATGGCCGGCGGCGCAAATATTGATGACGACGATATCATCAGCGGAATCAACGTGACTCCGCTGGTCGATATCATGTTGGTTCTGCTGATCATTTTCATGCTCACCGCCAACATCATCAACAATCCAGCCATTCAGGTCGACCTACCGAAGGCAGCAACCGGTGAAGGCACCGAGCCTACCATGCTTGCCCTGACTCTGACTGAAGACGGCAGTATTTATCTCAATGGAGAGCCTACGACTCGGCCAGCATTGATTGAATACTTACCAGAAGTCGCGAAGTCCGATGACCAAGCGCAGGCCTTGATCGCAGCCGACAAATCCGTTCCGCACGGCAAAGTCATTGAAATGATCGATCTGGTTCGCCAAATGGGAATCTACCGATTTGCCCTCAATATCGATCCCAACACCCCACCCATCAATATGGGGACGCCGTGAAAGCTCAGCGCGAAACCATTGTGTTCGTGGTCGCCCTCGTCGTTTCATTTGTCGGCCACTGGGTCCTTATTGATCGAGGCTCTTCCTACGCTCGCGCGCAACCGAAGCAAACTTATATTCCCGTGGAAATGGCGCTTATAGAGCCACCGCCGCCACCGCCAGAACCAGAGCCGATTGAAGAACCGCCGCCGCCGCCAGAGCC
>CAZZDT010000737.1:0-2946 GCA_964652435.1 uncultured Bdellovibrionales bacterium | reverse complement strand
CCGGCAACCGCCGAGGTTGAGTCAGTATCGCCTGCGGCGCCGTTGGTGTCTTGATTGTCCAAATCATCGGTATTGTTGTTCTCTACAGTTCCTGCATCAGCACTTTGCCGAGCAAAGATATAGGGCCCATCCATAGCACCCCAAACCTGGTTATCCTGATTGGTAAAACCGCGGTCCCACGACTCAATAGCATTTTCGAACACACTGACTTCACTGGTGGCGTAAGAAGCACCGTTGATGAGTGAATTGCACCCTTTACCCTCGGTTCCTCCAACAAAGTGATCACCAGAATGCTCAAGGTATACCGCGCAGCCATCTTTCAGCTCATAGTCACTGGGGCCAAACACTTGGCTGGCAGCATCTTGGTCACAAAGGCCCACCAATGCCTGGGCGCCATTGACGGCATAAACCTCAGAAACGTATTTGCCCTGCGCGTTTTGCGATAAACGGTAAAGCCGTTGTCGATAAGGAGAGCTTAGGTCCGACATCATGGCCTGCTCTACATAAAGGATATGCTCTCCCAGCTCAGGCGCTTGCACCGGACACATTTGGAGCTGAACACCGTAGTAAGCCGGGTTCTGATTGGCTTGGGCACTGGAGTCAAAGGTCCCTGTCATCCAATCCATCAAACGTTCAAGCTCAGATGCTTCTGATGCATCAACTGCCGGGCTTGAATTGTCATTGGCCGAATCGCTGGATGTGGAATCGCCACAACCTGCAATGAAAAGCCCCGCAGCGGTGGCACAAACAAAGTGTAAGAAACGGGCCTTAGACCTTATGGAAGCGAAAGATAATACATGAAGCATTTTTATTTTCCCCTTGGAGAACAAAGAGTCGGTTGAGTTGTATTGGCGATACATGCCCGAGAAACCGCTTTGGGATGCACAACCAAGTTTGATGGGGGCAAACTATGGGGGCAAATCGCATTCGACTATGACTATTTAAGAAATCTATTATTTCTAAAATAAGCACAATAAGAGTAAAAACCTGTGCAATGACGACGCAACCTACCTCTACGTCTCCCAAATGATCATCAAAACCAATCCGCGGCTTATTTTGAATTGACAATTCGCCCTCCAGTCTCCGATGCTTTCGCCAAGAACTGAAGAACACAGGTGCATGGGGCGCTGTTCTTCCTTGGCTTATTGGGAGGTAAGCATGCGCCCCTTATTATTTGTTGTACTCATTCTCGGCCTTTGCTCATGTGGCGAAACCCAATCAACTGCATCCGGTTCAACTGCTTCAGCGGATTCAACCCATTCCAACTCAAACACCGGCAGCGAATCATCCGGTGAATCCACCAATCCCGATGGCTCTAGCGAAGAAACAAACGATAACTCTGACAACTCAGAGAGTTCAGCCGCCGTATGCGAAGCGAACACAAAATACTGCATCGATGAAACCACCGCTCAAGTTTGTCGCGGGGACGGCAGTGAATGGGTCACCATTGAGTGCCCAGAAACACAGACCTGCCTTGACGGGGTATGCTTGATGCCCGAATGTTTTCCCGGCGTCATGTTCTTGGTGGACCGTTCCACCAGCATGCATTCCCATTGGAACAGCGTTGGTGCCAGCATCCAAACCGTGGTGAATCTCCACCCCGGCGTTCGCTTTGGTTTAAGCGCATTCCCTGCCAGTGAAGACTTTTTCGGTTCTTGCTCCAGTGGCGATGGTTGGCCCCACGTGGAGATTCAATCCCAATCCAACACTGTGCTGGCAGATTGGTTCAATAACCACGGCGTATCTGGAGCAACCCCGCTGGTAAATGCCATGGAATGGATGAGCGAAAATGCCGCCAGCATTTGGGGCGGTGAAGAAGTAGGCTCTTTGATTGTTCTCTCGGACGGCCAAGACAAATGCGACTGTTCATTCTACGATGATGACGATGTTGCCCGCAGTGAATGCGCCGCCGAGGACCTGGCCGAAGCCACAGCGAGCCTGCGTCAGCAAAATGTGAACACCTATGTGATTGGGTACAACTACTCTGGAAACACCTTAGAGCTTGAAGCCATTGCATCCAATGGAGGCACAGCCTTCTCGAGCCCCGTGTTTGCGGGAGGCGAAGCTCAGCTCGCGAATGTATTTGACGAACTGGTACGCGATATTAAGCTTTGTCACTGATTCTAGAGTCTGAAGGGTTTGTCCAGCAGCCGTTTAGCTTGGCATAAACACCCGCACATTGGTGTAACCCCGTAATTGGGTGCGCTGTACATCCACGTGGTCACTGGCTTCTCGGCCATCTCCTAAAGCAATCGAAATATGACCATGGGGGCTTGCACCCGTCTTGCCCCATACCACCACCGCACCTGCTGGTAAGTCGCGAAGCTGAGACGCTGCAACATTGATTTCTTTAAACCGAGGATGTGCCGCCAACTGATCGGCCGCCATATAAGCAGAACCGCCATAGAGAAATCTTCCCACTTCAGCGTCCACCGCATCGGCCACCGCTGCATAACAGTCGCCCGTTGTATTTCGAGACACCGCAATGGAACGCGCCTTCGAGGCCAGTTGATTACCCGATACCGTTGCCCCTGCGCTTGAATGTGTTCGCGCCGCGGCCGTGCTTGATGTGCCCTGAGGTTCTATTCCCAATTTCTGCAACAACTTATTGGCAACTTGTGCACCCACGATACCATCTGCACTTAAGCCTTCTTTGCGCTGAAAATCTTTCACAGCCCTTAAAGTACCCGGTCCGAATTCACCATCCACACTT
Organism: uncultured Bdellovibrionales bacterium; assembly: GCA_964652435.1. GTDB lineage: Bacteria > Myxococcota > XYA12-FULL-58-9 > XYA12-FULL-58-9 > JABJBS01 > JABJBS01. The sequence goes on along the minus strand of CAZZDT010000737.1, from coordinate 233 downwards.
ACCGCAATACCCGTTTTCTGAAGTGCTTCTTGCAGCGCCCGCACATTGGCGCCTGCTTCGCCATAGCGAATCGTCTTTAATCCTTTGCTGACCGCTTGAAGGGGAATGCTGATGCGTTGGTTGTCGCTGCGGGTGGCGGCACTCGATGCATGGTTCGATAAAGCCTTCACCACTTTACCAAGGGCTGTATCCGTACCTGCTCTTTCGATGATGAAAGAATGGTCGTGGCCGTT
>CAZZDT010000736.1:0-2948 GCA_964652435.1 uncultured Bdellovibrionales bacterium | reverse complement strand
GTGAAGTATTTCGATGAATACTCATCTCTCCCAGGTATTCACCCAGGCGATTTGCGCGATTTAGGAAGGCGGATGACGACGAGCGCTGAATAACCGCACTAAGTTCTGTAAGTGAAGTCTGCCCCTCAGAGAGTCGATTCGCCACATCCAAACCAAGTAAAGAGATGGGGTTGGTTAGAGGATGTTTCGAGGCAAGGTCCTGGTATTCTTGAAGTTTATTTGAAAGTTCACCATAGAAAGCTTGGGTTTCAGAACTGCGAGCCGCGTTCAAAAGAGTATTGTCAGACATCTTTTTCAATCCTCGTAAGTATGAGCTTGCCCCATAGCACCACTTGCGAGGGACATGAAATCGTTATTGGAGGAGAAAATTAGGGAAAATTAAGAATCACCGAATATTATCGGCCCGTCGCCCATTCACCGAGGCCCAGTTTTTCCCATACAGGCTGCCGGGTATCGTCGCCCACCCCTTTGAGCATTTCAAAATTAGACGCATAGATGCTGAATCGCCAAGCGGATGTTGAGAGTATCAAACCAGCAACCACATCGATGGCCCAGTGCCACCTTAGAAACATGGTCGAGACCACAATATTCAACGAGAAAAAAGCCAGAACCGGCCAAACCCATTTCACAATCCGATGTTTGCGATTTGAGAAAGACCATAAAGCGAAAAACGTAGGATAAGCAGTGTGAAGAGATGGAAAGATATCCAGAACAGCACCTGCAGACTCTACGGTGCCCATCACCATCGCTAGGAAAACCCCACCGTTGAGAGGCTCAGCAAACTCTATCGTCGCGTAAGGCCCCACTCCTGGAACCAAGGTGTACAGGCTGTGACCAAAGCAACAAACGATGGTTGCCCCCAACATCAACTCCACCAACATCTTACCGCGAGCCAAGAAGAGCCAAGGCAGAGTCATGAGGCCTAGGATAAAAAAGTAACTCCAGTAAAAAAACGAAAGCCACTCCGTGATCTCGTAAGTATTCCACTGAGCCATCCAAATGGCAGGGGTGAAGCCAAGGATAGCAATATCAATGGCCATCAGCTCCATGTCCAAGAGAACAGGGGCCAGTCCAGGTAGAGTCCACTTCAAAGCAAAATAGGACCCAGCCACACCGCCAAACATGACCACACGATAAATTAAGGCACGAAACCAACCCTCAGGAATGATACGTCCGCGAACCAGGACAATCGTTAAGGTCACCACCACAATCAAGACGCTTTGCCAGAATCGACCGACCTCGGCGTTCGTACTATCCGGAGCCAAATAAATGCGTGTCGTCAGATAAATATGGAAAGCCAGGGCAATCCAATCTTGAATGGCGAGATTTCTTCGAAGCTCTGCGACCAGAGAGCTGGACTGCTCCTCATGAAAAGTCCCAGGCGTGGATGAAGCATCGGAAGGCATCTGTTTCCTGTATCTAAGGCAGTCTTCAAATCCTTGCAGACCGCTTGCTAATAAAAGGCTCAACTGAGCGTCCGGTGGGAGGTCTTCCCATAAGATCTGCCCCCCCGCCACCGCAGAAATACACGGTATTCGTTTTTTCAGAAGAAATTATGGATCGCGTACGTCTATAACCATCGAATGCAGGTATTGATTTAAAATACCAGAGCACGGTTAACTCCGACCGAGGAAGATAACCTATGAAAAGGCAACGGCCCATGCAGCAGATCGCGCAACCCAACTGGCTTAAATCGCATAAGCAACTGATATTATTTTCCTTTATTGTCTTATGCACACCACTTAGCGCTTGGGGACAATTGGCCAAGCCGTTTCAACCGAAAGTAAGCCATCAAGACACCTATGCTGAATCGATGACCGCAATTAACGATTTTGAAGACGGCACCTATCTGCTGATTCAATTTTTCACCACGAATGTGGGGATGGGAGAAGAAAAAGCGGCCTGCAAAGTTCTCCTCCTGAAAGAAGGACAGGAGCCTTACTCCGAAGGAGACGAAGTCAAAAAAGGAAAATGGGCCTATGATCCGGCACAGAAAAAACTCAATATGGCCAACTGTACCGTTGAAAACCAACCTGACGGCGTCGCCATCCAAGGGTCCGTAGACGAGCTTCAATTCGATTTAAAGTATGCCAAGAAGGCAAGACGTCACCCCATTCCCGATAGCTTTCTGAGCAACGGCAAAGACTTTTATGAATACGAAATCTACGTGCCATGGAGTAAAGTCTCTGGAACCCTGCAGCTAAAAGATGCCCCTGAACAAAAAGTAAAAGGCTTTGGCACCATTGATCACTCTCGTTCCACCACAATGCCTCGAGATATCGCGTCCCGTTGGATTCACTTCTTTGGGCTGCATCAAGGCAAACGCTGTATCGTTCGGATGAGATTTCCGAACGAAAAGACTCCACCCCAAGTTTGGATCTGGCGCGAACAAGACAAAAAGCCAACTTTGCTTGGAGCTATGACTGTCACGCCTATGGACCAAGTTCCAGAAGGCGACGGCTTCCAACTGGAAGCCAAGCTTGGCAATGACCATTTGATTATTTCAGTCGATACATTTCTCTACCGTTATGCGCCGCTCGAAGAATACGGACTGCTTGGGGCAATGCTCCAACCCTGGGTTGGACGGCCTGAAACTCGGACCTTCCGTGCCACATTAAAGGATGGACAATCGGGATTGGTATCACCAGGAATCCTTGCAATATCAAGTAATTACAAATGATCAGAGCTGTTTTGGTCATACCAAATTAATCTATCTTCGGGTAGACAAATGTGAGAACCGTGTACTAGCGTCTCCTCTTAGCTCACCGGGGGGAAACCGATGCGAAGTGCTCAAAATACAATTTTTACTGCCGTCCTATGCCTAATCTTCATGTTCCTGGGCGCTTGTGGAACCACACCAGCAGAACCAGAAGCCACCGTATGCGTGCCAGACCGCGCTGCATTTGAAATGCACGCCAAGCCAGCTTTTCAAAAGAACTGCGTCACCT
>CAZZDT010000735.1:0-2956 GCA_964652435.1 uncultured Bdellovibrionales bacterium | reverse complement strand
CGTCGGCAGTGGAAGCCATGCGGTTCAAACGGCTCGAGTGATGGAGGCGTTCGAAAAAGTTGTTCAGGCTGAGCAGCCTGACGTCGTATTGGTAGCCGGTGATGTCAATTCCACAATTGCATGTGCACTCGTTTCGACAAAGCTTGGCGTTAAGGTAGCGCATCTAGAAGCTGGTCTACGTTCCTATGATCGGGCTATGCCCGAGGAGATCAATCGGGTTCTGACAGACCAAATCAGTGATGTTTTGCTCACTCCGTCTGCCGACGGGGATGAGAATTTAGCAAAAGAGGGTATCGAGTCGTCGCGGGTCGTGCGAGTTGGAAATGCGATGATTGATTCATTGCTGACGCATCTCGAGCATGCGCGCTCATTAAATTTTTTGGAAAGCCATGCATTAGAGTCGAGAGGTTATGGCTTGCTTACCTTGCATCGGCCCTCTAACGTCGATGTAAAGGAGGTTCTCGAACCTCTATTGGAAGCGCTGTGTGAGTGTGCCAAGCGACTTCCTATTGTATTTCCCGCCCATCCGAGAACTCGTAAACAGCTAACGGCTTTTGGGCTTTGGGAAAAAGTTGAAAACACTCAACAGCTTAAAGTGGTGGAGCCACTTGGCTATTTAGAGTTTTTAGCTCTCCAGAGCGATGCGAAGGTGGTGATGACCGATAGCGGAGGTATTCAGGAAGAAACAACCGCTCTTGGAGTGCCTTGCTTAACAATTCGAGAGAATACTGAGCGGCCCATTACCATTACCGAAGGCACCAATACGCTGGTTGGTGTGAATCCTGAAAATCTCCTAAAAGCTTTCGATGATATTATGGAGAACGGCGGTAAGACTGGTCAAGTGCCTGAGTTCTGGGACGGTAAAACTGCTCAAAGAGTTGTGAAGGCTATTCGTGAATTATAGCCCGTCAGGGTAGCGCTTATATTTTAGAGGTCGTTAAGGTTTAGGTGGCCTAGTTGGAGAAATCGGTCCTTGTGCTACCGCAGCGCATAGGAATGAGGAAATCTATCATGAATAATCCTGAGCTGGATTTAAGCGATAATTTGAAGGGTGTGCAAAAATTTTGGAATAGCCATCCCTCCGGCAGTCCCCTTATTCTTAGAGGTTTGGGAGCTGTTGTTTTTTTACTTATGATGGATAGCATTATTGGCATCTCTTACTCAGGAATTTAAATTCAAAAACTGGAGTGTTGCTCAATGGTCTTTAATGTAAGACAAAAAGATAAGCTCAAATATTTGAGGCGCTTGGTAAAGCTTCGAGTATTGCGAATGGTTCCTGATAAATTGGTTCCAATGAATTTAAGCCTAAATTCTTTATCTATCGAAATGACAGATGACGTATTACCCGAAATAAGACGTCATGTTTGGGCAGGTGCTTATGAGGCAGAAGAGTCAAAGATTCTAGAGCGTATTATGGGGCCCGATGATGTGCTCTTGGATTGCGGCTGTGCAATAGGATATTTGATTGGAATAGGGGCAAATGTTAGTTCGCGCCGACACATTGCCATTGATGCCAATCCAGTGTGTGTGGATTTAACGAAAAGTTTACTTCGAGCGAACAATCTGACAAATGTGGATACCTTGAATGGTATTTTAAGCGTCAATGATTCCGAGGAAGACTACGAGTTTTATGTTTCAGACCAAATTTGGTCGAGTTCCACTGAGGCAGAGAGGTTTAAAGACCATTCAAAAGTGACTCCTATTAAAGTTCCGAAGCTTTCTATTGAACGACTATGCAATGAGTACGGCGTAACCATTTTATCATTGGATATTGAAGGCGGAGAATATGACCTATTTCATAATGTGAGTTGGCTCCGTAAAAGCAGCACGGTGCGAAATATTTTGGTTGAGGTGCACTTGCTTAGCGCTTCGGATGACAAGACCCAAGCAATTGCTCGGCGCTCCCAGCTTATACAAAATATATTAGCTTGTGGTTTTCGTCTAGAATATGGACACTTCGAGCAGGCGGGCCATTCAGTCTTACATTTTTCACGCTAGAAAAACCCGACTGCTTTGGCCCGAATTAATAAAGGATCAACAATCCCCGCCATCATTCTGAAACTGTGAACAGTTCAGGTAAATAGCCTGACCCGTAGCTTCGTATACATAGTTACCGGCGTCGCAGTATCCATCCCCAAGCCAAGCCTTCGGTGCACACTGATTGCGGCAATCTAGCATTTCGTTCGATGCGCAGCTTTGTCCCGCAGGCTGACAATCGCCGCGGTCGTAGCTGAAGGCTTCGCAGCTGAAGTTGATGGACGTACCGTTGTGAGCATAGGTGCCATCGTCGCAGTAACCATCTGCAAGCCAGTTTGAGGGTGCGCAGTTGCCATTGCAGTCCGCTGTTTCGCCGCTTGGGCAGCTGGTGGTTGTGGTGCTGCTTGAGTTGTCTTCCGGCTCTGGTTCCGGCTCAGGATCTGGCTGAGACGGCTGAGTTGGTGTTGTGCTGGAAGTCATGTTGGGAGCACAGTCAAAGTTACTGCAGATGGTTGCAGGGTTGGCTTGGAACTTAGAGCGAACGCCTTCGCTTACTTCCATCAAGATGCAGTGAACCGCGCCGGCCCAGGTGATGAGCTGCGTTGCATCGATGTCTACGTGATTCCAGTTCGGCATAACTTGCTGCCAGATAGCCATGGCTTCGTCTTGGAAGCGGTCGTCGTTGCGGTAAACAGGAACCATATTCACACCGTTGATGAACTGGCTGTTCACGTACGTGCGGAAGTTGTTATCGCTGTTTGCCGGCATGGGCATACGCACGATGTTAAGGCTTGAGCCGTCCATAAGCGTTACGTTGTTAAGAATAGCTGCGTTGTTGTCCAGGATATCGGCGTTTACAGAATCGATAGAACCGGAACGGTTATCGCTTTGGCTCTTACGATAGCGGCCGAGAACCATCGTGTTTTTATCGGCAAGCTTGGCAAACATATCGATGTGGCCTGTGCCTTCACCGTAGAGG
>CAZZDT010000734.1:0-2960 GCA_964652435.1 uncultured Bdellovibrionales bacterium | reverse complement strand
CGGTTTGGTGGATTCATCGAGATCCGTCGCCGTCAGACAGCCTGGATCGGGCGGCAACTCGCCAGCAAGCGTAAACTCACCGTCTCCGTTAAGATCGATGCCCGCAAAATCTGCTCGGCCATCTCCATCATTATCAATTCTGTCGGCGCAGATTGGATCAGGGCTTTCTTGATTCAATCCTGCGTCACAAGCGGGATCGCCGGTATGGGTTTGAGTGCTGCCGTCAATCAAGCCATCTCCATCGTTATCGATGCCATCGGAGCACTCATCGGCCACTGATTCGTCATCATCGTTTTCGCTCTCACAATCGGGATCACTTGGATAATCAGCTGCGCCATCTCCGTCGTTATCGATGCCGTCTGAGCATGCGGGCAAAACGTTGTCGGTTTCATCGTTGTCCATCAGATCGGAGCAACCTGGGTCGGCTGCGGTATCAGCGACGCCGTCTCCATCGGTGTCGAGGCCACCCAAATCGATGGTCCCATCTCCATCGTTATCGATTCCGTCGGAGCACGCTGGGTTGATTTCGTTGTTGTCCGTAATGCTCTCGCAGCCCAAGTCGTTTGGATAGTCGATGTTGCCATCTCCGTCATTGTCGATGCCATCGCCGCAGGCAAAGGCCAGTTCTCGGTCTTGGTCACGAGAAAGGCAGTCTGGATCATCGGGAAAGTCCGTGTTGCCGTCACCGTCGTTGTCTTCACCGTCGGAGCACTCTGGATTGCTCTCTTGGTTGTCGAAGGGATCACTGCAGCCGGGGTCTTGAGGATAATCGATGTTTCCATCGCCATCGTTGTCTCGGCCATCGGCGCATGCAGGGTCTAGGTTTTCAGCATAGCCAGAAGCTAAGCCGCCGCACCCAGGATCTCTTAAATGGTCGACCAACCCATCTCCATCGTTGTCGATTCCGTCAGAGCATTGGGGGTTGGTTTCGTTGCTCGCGTAGGGCGTGTATTCACCCAGGTGGTTTTGGCATCCCGGATCCAGGGCATCGATGAGCCCGTCGCCATCATCATCTTTGCGGTTGGCGCAAACCGGGTCAGCGGCTTCGTAGGCCCCGCGGGTGCTTTGAGAGCAGGCTGGGTCATTCACTTGCAAGCCATTGCCTTGTTCTAGGCAGCGTACGGGCAACTCAAAGGTGGTGTTGCAGGCGGGATCGAAAGTATCCACCAGCCCATCGCCATCGTTGTCGATGCCGTCTGAGCATTCGCTGTTGAGACCCGAGCAGCTGGCCAGCGTACCCATCACGGTCAATAAAAGAAGTGAACGCATCTTGGCGTATTTCATGTTTTGTTCCACGTGCAGATAATTTTAGAGATAGATATGAAACCCAAGGATACCGGACCCAACAACATTGAGGCCCCCGTTGGTTGTACCCAGGACGAATGCGGAACCACCCTGGTAGGTGTAGGTTGCGCTCAGGCCGTATCCGCCTTGGAGGCTGATGTTTGGAAAGCCGAGGGCACCTAAAAAGAGTTCAGCACCAATGAAGGCGCTTCCATGAAAGTCGAATCGTGCGGGCAAAGATGATGCGGATGCCCCATTGTCGTCGGTGCCGGTGCTGCCGTCGGTGACCCGCATACCGAGGCCGGCGCGGGTAAAGACCACTGCGTAATGGTAGCTGGCCAGGGCGTACACGCCGCCCACTTCACCGCCAAACCGCCAGGACTCACCGTTGCCACTGGAGATGGCTAGGTCTAGCCCCACATCCAGTCCCCAGGTATCCGAGAACCAGTAGCGCAAACCAAGCGGGGCAAAGTCTGTAAAGTAGCCAAAGCCCAGGTGTCCAGTTACCGCATCCAAAGGTGAAATCAAAAGCGCGGGATTGGCCGATGGGGCCGGGTTTAAAGCGATGGTTTCCGGTGGCGCCGGGCTTGCAACAGCTTCTGGCTGAGCTTCGTCTTGAGCCAGTGCAGGCGCGGCTAAGAGGGCAGACAATATAATTGCCATGAGTGAAATGGCATGACGCATTCGAGGATGCTCCTTGCTGAAATGGGTAAGAGGAGAAAAGCATTGCCCGCACGCATATTGCAACTATTTCACAGCCATTCAGAGAGGCCCTTGGGGATAAAAATTAGAATTGCGCGATTTGATCGCGTGAGGTGGGCTTATGACGCGGTGCTCTTTGTTTTCACCTCTCGAAAAAACTTATCCTTTACCATCATGAAGCGTTCTTAGGGGAAGGAGACTTTCATGCGTTGGTCAGGCTTTATTGTCATTCAGGCGATTGTAGTGATGTCCATTATGATTGGTGCCAACTTCATATCCTTTATCAATGCACCTTCATTTATTTTCACCTTTGGCTGTGCCCACGCGGCCATGTGGATGGCGCACGGCAAAGACTCGGTGGCTATTTTGGGCACGGGATTTTTAGACACCCGAGCCAAGGAAGGCATTATCATCGCCCAAACCGCCAGGCGCTCTTATGTGATTTCGGGTTGGTTAGGCGTCTTGGTGGGTGCCATTCAAATGGCCCACGGCTTAGATGAGATGGCAAACTTTGGCCCGGCTTTTGGCGTACTGCTGCTTTGCCCTTTGTATGGGCATCTCATGGACTTGAGTGTGTGGATGCCTTTAGAGCGGGCTTTCACTCTAAAGGCTCAGGAAGGGTAGTCTGTTTATTGAGCTTGCTCGTCTAATGAAGCGCCGAAAACGGCTTCCATAAATTCTTTATTCAAAACTGAGAAGGTTGGAATGGCGATGGCATCGGTAGAATAGGTCGATTCAACTTCGGAAGTTGTTACATCATCCGATAACTCTTCTACGCTGTCGCGCTTGCCTAATTCATCGGAGGTCATTTGGTTGTTGATTCCGAGCTTGGCCTTTTCGACCGAGCCAAAGCTTAACACGGAATCACGTTTGCCTTGCTTATCCCGTTTACTTCGTTCGACAGCTTGTTTGCTGACGAGGTCGCGTTTCCCGAAATTGTTTTCAATTTCTTCCCAGTCGTACTTGCCATTGAG
>CAZZDT010000733.1:0-2961 GCA_964652435.1 uncultured Bdellovibrionales bacterium | reverse complement strand
GGTCGCCCTCTGCCGGTTGGGGCGGTGGGTAAAGTGACCATTCAGGCTCCTCAAGCTCGGGTGGGTGGGTTGCTCGAATTTCAATACGAACGTGTCTTTACGGATCCCGATATGGTCCCGGTCATGGTGCTGGGCCAGGATGTTCCGGTTTTAAGATCCGAAGTGTCCTTGATTGCCCCCCCCAATGTGCGCGTGGATTATAGTTTTGGTCGCGGTGGTAAAATAGAAGAACCGCATCCAGTTCAGACCCAATTACCCGACGGACGTGACAAGTTAATTTTTGTTGAAAAATCTATTCCTGCGTTCCATCCGGAGCCTGCCATGCCGCATATGGCTTGGGTCGCGCCGTGGGTTTCATTCAATGTTGCTTCCGCTCAAGTGGAACAAAGAATGTATCGGTTGGAGAATTGGAAGCATATCGGTGAACGTATGCAGTTTCTTTTCGAGTCCACGGGCGACATACCGCCTCTGGAAGGGACAGCAGCTGAGCGTTACCGAGAGATTCAAACTCAACTCAGAATTCTGCCCAATTCTGGCGTGGGTGTTTTGCCACCCCGTAACACCGTTGAACTTCGAAAAGGTTTGCCGGTGAGCGGTAGAGACGCGGCAATCCTTTTGCAGCGAAGTCTAAAAGCTTTGGGGCTTGAAGCGTACCCAGCGCTCTTGGCTTCGCCGATGAGTCCACCAGTGGTTGATGGTTTCCCATCTACCGCCTCTTTTGCTCGGGTTGTGGTCGCGGTGAAAGCCAAGGACTTGGTCAATCAGGATCTTGATTGTGGCAGCAGCACTTTGTTGAATCGTGGTGTCTTTTGCCAAATCCCAGATCATGGTTTTGTTTTCGTTGATCCCCTCTGTTCATCGTGTCGTTTGGGAGAATTGCCGGCAGAGCTGACCGGTGGTCGGGCGCTTTTGGTTGGAATTCGCAATCCTCGATTTATTGATGTTCCTACCAGCAGTCCGGCGACCAATCTGACGGTTACCCATTACGAGGGACAAGCTACCAGTGTCGGGAAGGTTACCGGTGGAGTGACTTTTCAGGCCATTGGGCATGGAGCGGCTGAGCTTAGAGATGGGTTAAGGGAGTTGCCGCCGGACGCCGATGTTTCTCATGTCGTCGAAGGAAAATTACGGACAAGAGCGGGTGGAACCGACTTCGCTTCTGGCAGCTCTGAAAATGTGAGAATTGCAGATAAGCCACTGCGGCTTTCTGCGTCGTTCGAGTTAAAGAATGTTGAGATGGACTACGACAGGTTTAGCTTCAACCTGCGGGATCTCATGGGCGACGCTTTGCCGGGGGCATTTCGCAAGGTCCGTAGGTTTCCGAGATTGCTTCCTGGACCGGCGCGATGGGATACAACGGTTCGCTTGGCCTTGCCAACAGGCTACCAAGCCAGTGTGCCCGAACCTGTGGAATTGAGCTGGAGCGGGGTTCGCTTCTATATGGCTTGCGAGGTTCAGATTGAGCACATGACGTGTGCACGCCGGGTTGAACTCTTACAACAAATCATGATGCCGTCGAACTGGGGGCAGTTTCGGTCCATGGCTGATAAGTTATCTGCACTGGACGAGAGCAAACTCGTTATTTTTCGGGGAGAGCCCACCTTGGGCGCCGATGAAGGGGCGGCGCTACCGTGATGGTTCAATCTCTTGCTTTACGTGGCCTGGGGCTGTGCTACAATTCAGGAATGGTTCGATTTCTTACATGGATGGTTGGCGTCGTATTGATGGCCTCTTTGCCTGCGGAATCGATTGCGGCCAAAAAGCGGGCCCGAGGAAAGCTGAAAATAGAGTCCACCGTTGATGGTGCCAAGGTTGAGCTCAATGGCTTGAAAGCTGGCAAGACACCGTTGAAGGCGATGCGTTTGAAAGCGGGGCCATATACGCTTCGTATTTCTAAGATTGGCCATTTGGATTTTGAAACGAAGGTTGTGGTGAAGGCTGGCCGGGTGGAAAAGGTTTGGGCCGATTTGCTGCCAGTGGCCGGTATATTGAATGTAAAGACAAGGCCCAAGGGAGCCCAGATTTTCATCGATGGTAAATTGGTGGGCAAGTCACCAACGATGGTCGAGATGAAGCTGGGAAAACGGTCCCTTGAGATTCGAGCAGATGGTTATCTCAGTTTGCGTCAGGAGCTTCGGTCTATCCCGGGCGAGCTTGTAAACGTAGCGGGGCAGCTGAAGCTGGGAGATGAAGACCCGCTGGGGGATGATTTAGCGCTGGTGCCTCTCGAGAAGAAACCTGTGGATGACCCGTTGGCTGACGACCTTGCTTTGGTGCCGTTGGCAAAGCCCAAGAAGAGTAAAGACAAAGAGGCGGTTGATGACCCCTTGGCTTTGGAGCCGTTGATGCCACTTTCTCCACTGGCTACGCCGGCAAAGAGTACCGGACTTTCACCCATGGATATGACCACTCAAGTTTCAGAGCGCACGCAATGGTACGAGAATTGGTGGCTCTGGGGCAGTGCCGGCGCAGTCCTTGTGTCGAGTGCGGTGGTAACCGCCTTGGTCATGTCTGGGAGTAGCTCTGGTGAGTCGGTTGATTCATTCTTTGACTTGGCCGATAGCACACCCACTGAGTGGTAAGTGTTTAATTTAAATGGGCTTTTCTGCTCTTGGGGCTGGCGCCGAGCATCCTGTTTTATATAAAGTGAAGTGATTTCAGATATCTAGCAGAATGCCGGTGAGGTTGATGCATAAGTACGGACAGATGGAATGACCTGTTTGAGGCCTGTTTCGGCTGCACTTTTGCTTTCACCGCTGATTTAAATTCGATAAGATTTCGCGAACTATAAATCCAGCCGGCCGCCAGTGTGAATCTGTTTCCACGAGGTGCCATCGGAGCTCTTAAAAATGATGCGACTCTTGACGTTTCTAGCCCTCACGCTCTTCTTGAACCCTGCTTTGGCCAACGCCCAAAGCGAGGAAGCACCGGCTGAAGAGGCACCAGCTGAGGAAGCACCAG
>CAZZDT010000732.1:0-2970 GCA_964652435.1 uncultured Bdellovibrionales bacterium | reverse complement strand
CGGTCAGAAATCCAGCGAGCCGTTAGGGTTGGATATTCTGTCGCGTCGGCGGTGGTCTCACCGCGAAAGCTGACGAGCTGTCCTACCTCGAAGCTTGTATCTGCTTGCGGCGCGAGAATGTTTACGTTCCAAGTGATGGGATCGGGGATATCGCTGTTATCGAAATCGTCACTTGGATCCGCTTCGTCTGCGGGGTCGCTCTCGTCGGTTGCGTCATCAGGTTGTGTCTCATTTTGCCCTGGATCAGATTCATCGTTGGCGTCGCTTGCTTCGCTCGCATCGGAGTCTGCCGGAACTTCATTGGGCGTAGTATCGCTTAAGTCGTTGGCTGTTCCGCCACTTTGGGCGCAGGCGCCGAGAGTTAAAGCGAGGCAAAATAAGAGAGAAAGATGCCGTAGTGTTGATGATTTCATTGTAGACCCCATGGTGATTGGCCCGTTGCCTTATCCAATATTGGCCAAATGGTCACTCGGATTTTCAAAGTATTTAACGACTGTTTGGTTGGTTTTGGCCTTGTGTATGAAGAATTTATGCCTATTTTTAGAACGACTTGTAGGAAGGAAATCATGATGAAACGTGCAGTACTTGAAAACCACTCCGAGCGCGCCGGTGAGCGTATGGCCGGTTACCATCTTGCCACGGTGAATGAGGTTAAAGATGCCATAGCGCAGCATTCGGTCGTGGTCGTAGGAATGGCGCACAATCCTGTTGTTAAAAGAGCGCGAAAAACTTTGGCGCAGAGTGGTCTGGATTTTTACTACCTAGAATATGGAAATTACTTTTCCATGTGGCGCCCGCGACTTGCAATCAAGCTCTGGAGCGGTTGGCCCACGTACCCGCAAGTGTTCGTAAAGGGGCAGCTGATTGGCGGCGCCGATGAACTCCAGGCGATGCTGGACGACGGCACCGTTGCTGCGATGCTCGCCTCCAAGAACGATTGAAATCTAGATATAGAAAAGAATCAAAAATAGACAGAGGCAGAGGGCCGCCCAGAGAGCGGATGCCCCGGATTCGGCCCCGGCTTGGGAACCTTTGCCATCCAGTCCCCACATACTCATGATCTTATCCCCGGTTCCATCAAAGCGTGCTTTGATGGGACGTACTGCCGCGTCAGCAACATCCTTGAGGAGCGAGAGCGTGGCTTTGATAAAATCAGGCACCACCTTGCGATAGAACCAGTCGAAATCCAAGTTGATGGATTTGACCTCCGCAGGGTACGCGCCAAACTTCAGAAGCAAAGCAAAAGCCAATGCCGCAAAGAGCAGCAGCTCTAATTGCGTGACCACGTGGGTTACATCGTAGGCATTGTAATCGGTGGCGTAGGGCAAGAGGTCATAGAGTGCTCTTGGGTAAACACCAATACCGATACACATAGCAGATGCGATGGCCATGGCGGCCAGCATGTTCCAAGGTGCTTCCTTGGGACGCTTGCCCGAATCGTGAGCAAAGAATGCAAAAAACGGAATCTTGATTCCCGAGTGTTCCATAACCCCAGCACTGGCAAAGAGCAGTACAAATGTCACCACGACCATACCCTCATAACCGGCGGCTGATGTGATGAGGCTCTTGGCCGAAAAACCACTTAAGAATGGAAAGGCGGAAATGGACATAGCGCCAATGATGCAGAACACCGTGGTCCAGGGCATCGTCCGGTGGAGACCGCCAAGCTCTGACGCTTTGGTGGTTCCCACTCGGTAGAGCACTGCTCCCATGGCCATAAAGAGAAGACCTTTATAAATGATGTGCGCAAAGGCGTGAGCACAGGCACCGTTCACGGCGAGTTCTGTACCAATACCGATGGCCACTACCATGAAGCCAAGCTGGTTGTTCAGTGAGTAGGCGAGTACTTTTCTGAGGTCATTTTCAATAACCGCGAAGAAGATTGGGAACGCGGTCATGACGCAACCAATTGGAATCAAAAGTTCGTTTCCGGCAAAACCACGGGCCAACGCATAAATCGCCAGTTTGGTGGTAAAGGCACTTAGGTAAACTGTGCCCGAGTATGTTGCCTTTGGATAAGCGTCTTGAAGCCAATTGTGTAAGCACGGGAATGCGGCCTTGATACCAACACCGCAGAAAATCCACCATGCACCGTAAGTCATGCTGCCATCGGCCTGCATAAAGCTTTCGAAGGCAAGGCTACCGGTTTCTTTGTAATTAAAGAGTGTGCCGGCCAAGAGGATAACCCCAGAAGCAACTTGCACCACGAGGTAGCGCACCCCGGTGCGGGTGGCCGATTCTGTTCTCGCTGCCCAAATAAGAAATACAGACGTGATGGCTGTGAGTTCCCAGAAAATAAAGAGCGAAATAAGGTCACCACAAAAGGCTGCTGCAATGGCGGCTCCGGCGTAGACCATACCCGATAAGTGCTGAATGGGGTCTTCTACTTTGAGTGCGAAGAGTCCCGAGAGAAAAGCGGCAATGTGAAAGATGTAACCAAAAACAAGGCTAAGCCGGTCGACGCGGATGGGCTGCAAAGCATAACCCATGAATTCCATATTGAACACAAAGCCATCTTGGAAATTATTCAAGAGATGAATAGCGCTCAGTATCGGCAGAATCAGCGCGTACCATGCTTGGTATTTACGTGGGATGAGCGGCACCAAAAGGGCACCAAACATCATAAGCGAACCTGGAGGAAGATGTTGTAAATTCATCAGTGATTCTCCTCTGCTTGCGGCTCAGCCTCGTACTCATCGAGATGGTCTGGCTCGTAGTAATTTTCATCGCGCATCAGGTAGTTGCGCAATTGCTTGCCCGTGAGAACCACAAACATAAATGCGACCAGACCGTAGAAGGCATGGAAGCCGATCATGGTTTCAAAGGCGAAGTACCCGTGTTTGGCGTGAGCCAGATTGTGATAAAGCAAATCAAAAATCACGACGCTGGCACAGAGTACCAAAAGTCCCCAAAATACTTTGTTGGCATTTTGTGGACGTGCAATCCACCAACCTTCGTTACCATCGTGGT
>CAZZDT010000731.1:0-2975 GCA_964652435.1 uncultured Bdellovibrionales bacterium | reverse complement strand
GCTCGTCTTCAACCGCAGGTTTGGGTTTTTCCGGCTTTCGATATTTTTTAGGACGGCGGATGACGCGTATTTTCGTGAGTTGTGTACTTACAACCAAGGCGTCCCCATCGATTTCTCGGGTCGCTACACGGTCCCGGTATCCATCGAGACTAAATTTCAGTGCCAGAACACGTCCGGGCTCAGCATCTTTGCCTTCCCACGATAGTCGACACGGCGTGGCCTCACATATTTGAACGCCTTCCAGAGAAACACTGGCACCACTGGGCCGGGAACGCAGGACCAATGAGAGTTGGGCGGGTTCATCGGGCTTCGTCTGTTCAATATCACGGTCAGCTGGAATCTCTCGGGCCGCAGGCTTCTCCGGGGCTTTCACTGGAGGCTCCACCTGCTTCGTAATCACAGGTTTCGCAATGGGTGCTGGCTTGGTGAGCCAAAAAGCAGCTACTGCCATCACGACCACTGCACCTGCAACGAGCGCGCCCAGCAACATGCCCTTGGTGCCAGAAGATTTTCCTTGTGGCTCCAGTAAGTAATCAGAGCTCGCATCACTTGATATGACCAAGTCATCACCACTTAAGGCAACGGTTCTGCCATCGGAGACGTGATTGGTGGCTTGGTTCGTAGGAATTGGGCCCGATATGGATGGTGGTGGCGCCGGTGGGGGTTGCGGTGCTGGGACGTTCCCTGACCAAGACCGATTCGCTGAGCTATCGGAATTTAAATACAGGTTCATACCGGTCTGCCTGGCTACCATTTTTAAGGCGCGAACCATGGCGTCCATATTATCAAAGCGGTCGTTACGGTCTTTAGCTAAACATTTACGAACGACTTGTTCGAGGACTTTGGGGGCTTCCATACTCTGGTTAACAGATTTGAATCTCGGCACATCGTCGTTGAGGTGAGCAAGGATGGTGTCCATTGCACTTTCACGAACAAAGGGTGGGCGCCCGGTTAGCATTTCAAAGAGGATTGCACCTAAAGCATAAACATCGGCTCGTTCATCCAGTGCGTGTCCCCGAATTTGCTCTGGCGCCATATATCCAGGTGAACCCATGAATATGCCGGTTTTGGTAAAGCCGGATTGGTCCTCGAGAACATTCTTCACCAAGCCAAAATCGAGCACTTTGACAAAGTCAGCTTCGTCTGGATGCTCAATCAAAAAGATATTGGCGGGCTTTAAGTCTCGGTGCACCACACCAAGTGCATGCGCTTCACGAACGGAGCGCGCTACCTGCGCAGCGATGTGGATAGCCCGTGGCGGTGAAATGACGGGCCGGTCCTTCATTTCTTGATGCAGTGTTCTGCCTTCAAGAAATTCCATGACGATGTAGTAGATATTGTCTTCGGTCTGACCGTAATCAAAAATCGTAACGGTGTTGGGATGGCTTAATCTGGCACAGATGGATGCTTCCAGAAAAAACCGTTGGTGAAAGTCGTGCTCTACTTCGCCGGTGAAAGTAGGGTCCAAGACTTTGAGTGCGACGATTCGATCTAAGGGATCCTGGATAGCCTTGTAGACTTTTCCCATGCCCCCGCGGGCAACGCGTTCGGTAACTCGGTATCGACCGTTGAAGACACGACCGACCAATGGATCTTCGGAGGACATTGGCTGGTTAGGACCTGTCCCCGAGACAGGAGCCTTCGGCGCCTGCACATTCACATTGCCCGTGTCGGGTCCTTGGGATTGGTTTGAGTCCATTGATCCTAAGTTCGGTTATTGAATGCCTCAGATACGTCCTGAATGAGAGGCCAAATACTGATGAAATCCTATCGAAAATCGGCGGGCTATTCTAGCATTCTGCCACCTTTCAGCCAGAATATTGGAGCCCATCTGCAAGGTGAGGTTTTTGGAGCTAAAATCAGCCTCCTGGACGCTGTTTTGGAGGGACTTCACGCATGACGATTCACTCTGCACTCCTGGGTACCCAAATATTACGATCATTGCTATCGGCTTCTAGCCAAAATGCCTGCCGAGGTTGGGTTGGAGCATCGCTTTGGACGGCTTTTTAAAAAGAACGTGTGAAGTTGATTCTTACGTGAACTTTTACGTTTCGCGATGAATGAATGCTGGATTGAGCGAGGGAAAAAGATACATATTGTTAATAACAGTCGGGGAGCTGTTGCATATTTGTCTCCTAAGTTTTCGACAGGCTCTTAATTGCTATGACTACCTGCCAAATTACCTATGACAACAATGGAACGCCGGGGATATGGGCGGAAAATCCTCGGGAGGCTTATTGGGGAATGGGTTGGTTGCACGGACGGCACCGCCCATTGCAATCTAGAATTATTTCGACTGCTGCCCAGGGCAGAATGGCCGAATCCTTATGGGACCTCGACCATTTGTTGGCTCTGGATACACTGATCCATCGCCTCAATATTCCGGAAATGGGTCGTCAAGAAGCCAAGAAATTATCTGGCGAAGCCCTCGATTGGTTGCAGGCTTATTTACTCGGTTGGCAAGCGGGTGCATCGGTTGCCAAGACTCCTTTTGAGCTTCGCGTGTTGATGGCAAAGCTTCCAGATCCGACGCCTGAATCTCTGGTTTCTAGCTTGATGCTCTCTGGCTATCTTGGCCTCGCTCAAAGCCAAGAACGCATGGAACGAGCATTGGTCCAGGCATTGGTTGAAGGGGCTGAGCCTAAGGTTCTCGAAAAAATGTTTCACCCGCATTTGAAAGGTTGGGATGCAGATGCACTGAAGCAATTTGGTGCCAAGGCGCTGGCAGGGTTTGGAACAGGCGGTATTCGTGCTGTTGGTGGTAGCAATGCTTGGGCGGTGGGACCTGATAGATCGCATTCGGGCCAGACTTTTTTGTGTGGTGATCCTCATCTTCAGGTGAATCAATTGCCAGCTCTCTTTTTTGAGATTCGAGCCCGCGTTGGCGATGATTATTGGTTGGGCGCTTCGATTGCAGGTTTGCCGGGCATTGCGGTGGGACGCAATCGTGATGTGGCCTGGAGCGGAACCTTTGG
>CAZZDT010000730.1:0-2983 GCA_964652435.1 uncultured Bdellovibrionales bacterium | reverse complement strand
GCCCTTAAGGAATGTAAGTTCGGGTATGTTTTCCAACTCGTCCGGAATAGGCAGCGCCTTCTCTGGATGCTCAACCTCAATGATGGTCACAATTTTGTCCCGCGGCCCCTCAACAAAAAGCTGCAATTGGGCATGTTGGTCCGTGGCACCTACCGCCGGAATGGGTGTTTGCCCTGCGTAGACGGTCTCACCATGGCGATTTACCCGCTTACCCAGCGATTCAGCCCATAACTGGACAAACCATGAGGTCAACGTCCGCAAGGAGTCTGAATACGGCATCATCACCAGGGAACTCTTGCCAAGTTTTTCCGCGGCCATCATCGATGCACCAGCCATCATACAAGCGGGGTTATTGGCAACATCATCGTTGGTTACCCGCTCGACCATCTCACGTGCCCCCGCAAGCAGGGCACCGATATCCACGCCAACAAATGCTGCCGGCAACAATCCCACCGGCGAAAGCACACTGAATCGACCGCCAACATTTTCAGGAATCTCAAAAGCTCGGATACCTTCTGACTTGGAGAGCTCACGCAGAAAGCCTTTTTCTGGATCGGTGACAAACACCATTCTGTTTTGCGATTCGCCCTGGCCCAAGCTTTTCTTAAACCATCCTCTCACAATCAAGAGCTGCGCTAGAGTCTCAACCGTCCCACCACTCTTCGTAATCACCGCAGCAACTGTCCGCGCGGGGTCTAGGCTATCGAGCGTTGTGTTGATGGTGTCAGGGTCTACATTGTCCAAAAAGTGAACTCGATTCGAATTTGGACCAGCCTTGGCGAGAGCCGACACCAGTGCCTGTCCTCCCAAACTGGACCCACCAATCCCAAGCACCAAAAGGTCATCTGCAATGGAACGAAGCCGCTGAACCTCGGACTCGATAGCCTTCACCACGGACTCATTGTCCGGCAGATCGTAAAAACCCAGGTCTTTACCTCGGCGAGCCATCAACTCCCGATGTGCATTACGTAAGGCATCAAATTCATTGTCCCACTGGGACATTTCAGGGCCCGACTCCAAAAGTGGAGCAAACAAACCTTGCACTGAGATTTCAATCATCAAGTCACTCACTTGTGCGGTTATCAATTGCACAAAAAAAAACCGGCGCAGAAGACAATAAAAGTCCTCTGCGCCGGTTAACTGATTAAGCTTTACTCAGCTGGGACATCCCGGCTCAATACCGCCGCACCTTCAACGAGGTCGAAAACACCATTAAGTGTTGTGCCGTTGTTTGATGCAACTGTTCCGAGGTCACTTCCGCTAAGCTCCAAAAGCATGTGCGTTACGTTGATAACGCCCGCTGCTGTTGGTGCAAATGGGTCTGCTCCCCATGATGGTGCAGCTGGTGCTTCAAAGCTTGAAGCGCCTGCAAAGTAAACATTCCAACGTGTAGATACTTCACCCTCTTCTTCACCACCCACAGAGAATGTGGCCCAGTGCATGTCAGCATCTTTGGTTGGAGTGTACGTACGGCCAGTGATGGCGTCCATAGCACCTGAATCTTCAGGGAAGCTACGGCTAGCAATCTGCTGACTTACGCCAGTGTCAATACCGGTACCCTCTTCGTGATTAATCAAAATCGCGCTGATCCGAATTTGAGACAGGTCGTTTAACAAGTCCGTAATCGGTGCAGCGATGATGATTGTTCTCTGAGGTGAACCAGATTCCAGACCCGCAAATGGAGGCGCGCTGAATACTGGCAAGTGTCCGTCAGGCAGCTGGCCTTCAGGAGCGATTGCAAGAACGTCCTTAGGACAACGGTTCTCGGTATCATCCAAGCTGTAGTAGCAAATCTGACCACCGTTCAACTGACCATCAAAAACACCTTCTTCACTCAGGCAATCACCTTCGGTGCAGTCCAAGCCGAGGCCTAGACCCAGTGGAACCAATCCCATGCCCTTAGCCTGTACACCAGTTACAGCAAGCATAGCTTCCATCTTCTTACCTGGGTTCAGTGGGTCATTCGGAAGGTCCGGTGCAGCGAATGCAGTAAAGCGGCTCCATGCTTCACGACGCGATAGTTTACCGTACTGACCGGTTCCGTCATCGAGCACAGGGTAACGTGGGTCGCTTTCGCGATCCGCGGAACCGTACTCACCAGTAATGTGATCGGTCCAATCCTGTGCGCTGCCAGCTGGCAATGAAAGGTTACCCTTAAGACCCGTTGCAACGCTTGAGATCAGCGGCACAATGTCGTCGTAGAGTGAACCGATATCCAGATTCAATCCGCAATCCAAATCGCAAGAGCACTCACCTTCGCCGCCCGCTGCTGGGTCGCATACGTCTGGTGTAGCATCGCAAGAACAATCTTGGAGGTAAGGAGTAACAACGTTGATAACACCACTGAGGTCAGCAATTTCAACTTCAGTTCCCAAGCTCCAAGCATAACGACGTCCAGGAACGGCTACCGAATCAAAGTGAGGCTTAATTGGAGTAGCTGCAAGACCCGCAACAACACCGCCAGGCAGTGCAATTGTTTCGTCTACCAGGCCAGCAATGGATACTTCGTAGCAACCCGCTGGCGTTGGCTCAGCTGAGCAATCCGCGTCCGAGATTTCACCAATCAACAAATCAGTGTTGAAGTTAAGAAGAGCTTTCAAAGGCAAGCTACCAGCTACAACGCCGGCTTTAACCGCAGCTGCGTCACCGCCAAGATAACGCTCTTCGTACTCAGCGAAGCTAAGCTGACCTGTGAAGCCGCCCTTTTCAGGCTCAATTGCACGTGAGCTCATTGGCGCAGAGATGTCGTTGGCCGTTGATGCATCAAGACCAACCATGGATAGGTAGTTGTACCCTTCAGCGAAAACAGTCACGCTGTATGTTCCAGAAACACCTGCGGTGGTTTCTGTGGTACCTTCGGCAGATGTTGCAGCCGCAGCACCATCATCAGCACCATCAGCATTGGTGTCAACAACGACAACTGCATCAGCGATTGGCTGGTTCGTGAGGTCATCGAATACGTAAACGCGAACGTTGCCTTCGG
>CAZZDT010000729.1:0-2985 GCA_964652435.1 uncultured Bdellovibrionales bacterium | reverse complement strand
AGAATGAAACTGCGTACTTCGCCAAAATGCGCTATGTCATATTTTATTTTACGGAGTATGCAAATTAGTTGCCATTGGTATTTAAGAAACTCTGGAACAAATCTGAACAACTTTTCGTATACTTTCCACTTTTTATAAGACTTTCCATATTTTGATAAATATGGTGGAGTTTTACATATAAGAGTATTAAAACCTTTTTGTTCGAAGAAGCTTGCGGCTATCCCTTTGTCGGGAAAAACTACAGTAAAGTCAAATTCATCTCGTAAGCAATTAGCTATTTTTAGAAATGTGAGATTTGTGCCCGCCATGCGTTGAGGGTAAGCTAAAAATATAAGAATGTGTTTTTTATCCAGCACGACCAATTCTTTCGAATAATTCCAATATAAAACAAACAAATCCAAAATTTACAAAGGCACTTACAGAACCTTGACCTGGCCAAAAATAAGATAAGATAAGTATGTAAAAGATAAACGTACCACTTAGTGGTTTACTAATAAACATTTGAAATATCTGCTGACGAATTAATCCGAAAGTGAAATAAACAACTATGACTCCTAAATACCCGAAGTTTAAGTAATTTTCACATACGTCTCCGATTGGAGCTCCCCAATTACCTCCTCCGATTAGCTTACAAACGTAATGGTCGACCCCTTCCGGTTTTGAAGGCCAAAAGAATCTTGGAACAAAATAGGTAAACCATCGTCGGTAAGTATCACCGTACTCGTAGTCTATTTCACTACCAACCATGGCATAAATCGGAATTTGGGCGGAACCTGAATTTACACGAACAGCAATTTCGTTAAGACCATTTTTAAAGTTTTCTTTAAAGTTTAACTTAAGAGAATGAGACCTTTGATAAGTATCAAGCCACGCATTCTTACGTAGTTGCAAACCTAGCCCCAAAACAAAAGGTATAATTAATGCAACCAAGATTAATTTCTTTGGAATGCGACCATCAATTACCAGTAACACTGGTGCTAATATAAGAATACATGTAATAATTACTGTTCTTCTTCCATTAAACAAGAATAGAATTACCAAGGACGAAATGATTAATAGAATGTTTATTCTTGTTAACCGTTTATGTTGTAACGTTAAGTAAAGGGGCAAAGCTAATAAGCTAGAAAAAATAATGTTTTCAATTCCTCCTAAAGGACTGGGTTTTACCTTGTTGATGCCTTCTCCTAAAATATCAAATAAATTATAAGTTCCAACCGTAGAATAGATACGAGCAAAACAATAAAAAAATAAACCAGCATATATCAATCTTGTTAAATTTACGGATTTATTGTTAGATATGCTTAGACCAAGTTTGCTGGTTGGGGATAGTTTCTTGTTTTTGCTTATTAATCCGTCTCCAATAGCTAATGCTATAAGTGAGCAACATTCGACACCAACTTTCGTTAGAAATGCATTCTCTAAGTAAAGGGTGTCTTTAAAACCTAAATAATAATTGAAGTGAATACCGGTGTGAAATGTTATAATTTCACGGAAAACAATGAAAACCAGCGTAGTGAGATTATGAAATATAATAGGGTCAAGTAGATCTATCTCTTTTTTTAAATAAATTGGTATTGTTAGACAACAAATATATAAAAAACCGATAATTAAATACAATATTGAAGTGTCTGCGAATAATGTAAATGATGATACAAAAAGGATTTTGTAGATCAAACAAAATCGCACGACTATACTTTTATCTATAAAACGATTCATCAAGTTCTATATATATTCTGGAAATGCGTAGACCAACTAAACTTTTTGGCTAATTTTAATCCCGCATTTGTGAATTCATCCCTTACTTCGCAGTTTGTAAGTAATGATATTGCTATTTCAGCAGCACTTTCAAAATCTTCGGGGTTATGAGTCATATCTTTATCAATTGCTAATTCTTTCAAGCTGGACGAATTACTGAGGACGATGGGTAGACCACATGAGTAAGCCTCCAAGATTGGTCGCCCAAAACCTTCTAGGATGGAGGGGAAAAGCTTTAAATCACAGAGTGTGAGCAATTTTACGATTTCTTCTTTTTCTAGTGTTCCCAATTCTACGATATCGTTCTTCAAATCTAAACTGATAATTAATTTTTGATAATCGCTTTTGGACAATAAATCCCCAACTTTGATTAGAATAACTTTATCAAGTTTTTCCTTTATAACTTTAAACGTCTTAAGAACGGTAGGAATATTTTTCCTTTTGAGGTTGGAACCTATATACAATATTTTTTTATACGACTCGTATTCGATCAATTGGTTAAGTTTGCTATTGGATAACATTACGTCCGTTTTTTGTTTATCAAAAGATTCATCTATGCCGTAATAATTTAGAATAATTTTGTTAGGCTGTATTTTTCCTAAATGAATTAGATCATTCCGAGTATTCTTACTAATAGCAAATATTTTGGTTGATAATGGAAGTAAGCGAAATTTAAAACCGTAAAGTTTTTCTTTAAAAGAAGTTTTATTGTATAATTCTATGCAGTCGTGGACCGTAACATGAACATTTTTATGTCCCAGTATGATCCCAAAATAGTGATTGTCGAGGAAGTGTATAACATCATATTTACCGTAAATTATTCGAATTATTCCAAAGTCACACCACGGTAATAACTTGAATAGTAAACCTATAACTTTACCTTTAGTGGTTTTAGCATTTCCAAGCCTTATAATATCAATTTTACAGGGACTTCCTAACAATTCGTTAGCTTTTTGCAAATCGGCAGCGTAAAGTGCCATGCTTGAACTTGTAACACTATTAATTGCCGGTTGAATTTGCAAGACTCTTAGCTGTCCATTCATATAACTCCTTAAGACCCCGTTCATTATTAATTATTGGCGACCAATTGAATGTATTCTTGGCTTTTTCAATGTTGCAATAAAAAGCTTTTTGATCGGACGGCCTCCATTCAGAGTATTTAGGCTTGATGCCCCATTCTTTACACAGTTCGATGAGTGATATTATATTTTTATAACCACCACCAACATT
>CAZZDT010000728.1:0-2986 GCA_964652435.1 uncultured Bdellovibrionales bacterium | reverse complement strand
CATTCCAACCTTATGGCCACGCTTTGGAATTAGGTAGAAGATATGCTTCAAGTAATTTGGGTAAACCGAAAGACATCGGAGCGCGACTGAGAACTTGTTTTGACTGAACACCCAATAGTCTGGGTCTTTCTCAGGGTCATTGGTATTTCCGTGATGCGTTAGATGCACCAGGACAAAAGATGTGAATGGTGCCCAAAAAGGAATCCCACCGAGCCACCCAACTATTTTATCGAGAACATGGTCTTTCGACTGCCCACTGATGTTCCCGTGGGTCGCCTCGTGAAATGGGGTGAAGCTTATGTAGCCTGATAGGATGGTAATCACCGCACCGAGTGCGATGGGAATGTGACCGTTGATCAACGCCCAGATGTTGACGGACCAGATGGAGAGAGCCACTGCCAACAGAAAGACCGTTGGCCAAGCAATAAAACCCGAGTGACGCCGAGCAGATTGTGCTTGGCTGACCTTGGGGTGTTCTCTCTGATTCGCGACGTTCGTAACCACGATTCAATACCTCACTCGTTTATTATGGGTATTGCCACTATCCTGAACAAGTTTCTGTTTACTTTTTTCTAACAAAAACAGACCAATAGACCCAAAATTCCGCATCCAGGCGGATCAATTTGTAGACCAATATCGGTTAATGTAGGGATTAGCTTACACTTCCCTTCACGAGCATAAAACGAAAACAGTTATCGACGGCTTTCCATGATCTCATCGATAAAAGTCTGGAAATTCTTGTTTCGATTGTAAAGGTAATCAAAGAGTTCACGACTGATCGCAAAAGCACGCACAGGACTTGTGGCAACAACCGAAGCGTTTGCACGCTGGCCAAGAATCATCGACATCTCACCCGCCACATCACCGGGACCCAATACAGTAATTTCTCGACCACGTGAAAAGTAACCGGCGCCCACAAGAATCGAGACTTCGCCTTCATGGATCAAATAAAAAGCCTCGGGCCATTCATTCTCTTGGATAAAACACGTGCCTTGCGAAAATTCCACACAACAGATCAGCCGAGCCAATGTATCGAGCACGTCGACCGATAAACCTTTTAATAAAGAAGCCCGGCGCACAAAGTCCATAAAGTCGCCCACAAGTGCATCATCAAAATCAACGATGGTTGCACCTCTTGGCAAAGACGACTGTTTCAACACGTAACGCTTTTCGTTGTTAAGGCCCAAGCTCTCCGAATCTTCTTTCAATTGAGTTGTTCTTTTTTCCGGGAAAATCCCTGTTTCCCGAAATGCGGAACGTTGGGCCAGACGGCTGCGCATCAAATTACGAATGTGGGTAGCGAAATGAGTATTCTCATCCATCAGCCGACGAAAAAGCTCCTGCCCCATTTCAAAAACCGTGACCTCGGTTTCAGCCCTGACCGTCGCGGTGCAGTCAGCCCGCTCAACCACCGACTGCTCGCCCAAAAGATGCCCAGGACCTAAAGTGGTTACTTTGGTTGGCCGACCAAACATACCGGTTCCGAGCCAAATAGAAACCTCACCAGAAACCGTCCCCATCAAGGTGTCATTTGGCTCTGCCTCGTTCAGCAAATTTTCACCTGGCTTGTATTTTCGAATAGGCAAACTGTTAACGAGGGATTCAATCTGACCAACGGTTTTTCCCTTTAAAAGTGCAAGCGCCCGCAGATTTTCGGTCAGCGCGCTTACCTCGGCGTCACTAAGTTTGTCGGCGCGAAAGGTCTTTCTTGCTGCACCGTAATCATTTGGTACTGCCGGTGGCGCACCCTTAAACGTCTTGGTCTCTTCCTTTGGACGACGAAAAAACGCACTGCATCCATAATCATTTTGAAAATATCGGTACTGCGCTCCCGATAAACGAGCTTCCCCGCGTCCGATGAGTAAGCAACCCCCCGGAGCAAGGCGCTTGCTCACTGCCTCCAATAAACTCTGTCGGGCCGAATCATCCATATAAAGCAAAACACCGCGCAAACAGATGATGTCGCATAAAGGTAGCCGTTTAAAATCACCATGAATCGAAGATTTTTGGAAACTTACCCGATCCCGATGTTTTGCTCGAATTTGCCAGGACTGTTCCTTTTTCTCGAAACTCTTGTCTATCAAACCAAGAGGCATACCACGTTGAATTTCTCGATCGGTAAACACACCCTGTCGAGCCCGGTGCACCTTCGACTCTGACGTATCCGTCGCAACAATCTGAACATTCCAATCAACAAGTTCCGGCATGGCTTCGTTGATCATGATTGCCAAAGAATAAGCTTCCTGGCCCAATCCAGATTCAATGCATCCAACCCTTAACTCTTGCGAAGCACGCTCTTCCATCAACCAGGGAACATAGGAACGACGAAAAAATTTGAAATCACGAAAATCATGGAAGAAGCCATTGGGTGATTCAAAAAGGCTTGCAACCCAGTTTTGAACAAACCCCTCTTCTTCAACGGACTTCAACCAATCAACAACCGCAGCGACCTCATCCAGGTCACGCTCTTTCATAAAATCACCGAGAAAATTAAGCACCAAAAAATCATCGGCGGCATGCAAAGCAATGCCCGTTTCCGCCATGATGAATTGGCGAAAGAGTTTCAACTCTTCATCGGTAATTTGTTCTTCCACTACGACCTCGCCGGATACCCGTTAATTCTAACGTATTTCGAGCTACCAGGGCCAGACGAGCTTCTCTTTAGAAATCAAATCAAAGTAAAGTCGAACACTTATAGAGAAAATGACGCACTGCTTAGAGGTTTGAGGCCTCGGCACGAGCATCCAATTCTCGAATGACTCGAGCCACTTCTTCCGGGATGCGGTGTTCAATCCAGTGGTCCACGCCCGCAAAGGTTTCCACTTCGAGGTCTTCAACATAGATATCCAACCCTTCAGCATTCGATGGCAAGACCGCGCTGTCATCTAAGCCCCACATGACACTGGTAGGCACCTTCACCTTAGGCAGTAAATCAGACATCAACGCTTGGGTTTCTGTGTAATCAAGAGAGTTGGCACGGTACCAA
>CAZZDT010000727.1:0-2989 GCA_964652435.1 uncultured Bdellovibrionales bacterium | reverse complement strand
TCCGTATTGATACTCTTCGACTTCGTCTACAACTTCTCTCTCAGCGGGACCCGCATCGACGTTTAAAAAGTCCGTGGTCCATTGAGACTCTTGATCCTCAATGACCGTTGGAAATTCAGACCGATTGCTCAAGATTGTCCCAATCGCCGTCAAAAGCGTCGAGCGATAAATTTGATTGGGGAAGAATATCCGAACATTGGGATCATCTGCGTAAGTATCTAAGAACTTCGTCGAGTTTTTGTCAGCCAATAAAATCGTCGGCGTATGATTGGAGCGTTGTTCCAAAGTTTCAAACAACGAAGCGATGTCTTCATCTAAGACACTCTCGTGACAAATGAGACAACCAACCTTAAAGGATTCAGCAATAATCTTCGCATCGATAATATTCGATACCCAGCGCGTCGCGTAGGCTGCTGGACTGGAGTCAATCCAGCTTTGCAACTGAACCCCTGAAATTCCGTCACTGAAAATCAAAATATCAACCGACAACTCATCGTGTTCAATTTTGGGAAAATCAGCCCAAAAAGTAGCTCCTTTACCCTCCTGGCTATCAACCCCCACTTTGCCGCCAATGCGCTCGGCCAGCTCTCGAGCGAGGGCCAGCCCCAAACCCGTACCGTGAGTCGACGTCCGGTGGATATCCACTTGGGTAAACACATCAAAAATATCTTCTTGCGAATCTAGCGGTACACCGGGGCCTGTGTCCTTCACCGAGAGCCGTGCATAGCCCGCTACACCCTTACCGGGGAGCTGCGCACCGGGTTCATCCCGCTGATCGAGCCCCAGGGTGATATTCCCGCCATGGGGGGTGAACCGGAGTGAATTCGACAGATAGTTGAAAGTGATTTTTTCGAGAGCATCCGGTTCGGCCCAGACAAAGATACTGACCTGCGCATGCACGGCGTCTCGCAAGCTCTGGTTACCAACGCGAACATCAAACTTAATGCCTCGGGCCTCGCAAGCTGTCTTGAAGTAATCCACAGAGTTCACGAGAAAATCCACCAAGTTGACGCGAACAATGTGTAGCTTCTTCTTGCCGGCTTGGACTTTCTGGTAATCCAAAAGCTGATTCACCAGCTTCAACATTCGATACGCATTCATGCGCACCATGCTGAAATATTGCTCCTCTGGTTGATTCTCCACCAGGATATCCAGCGGATTTAGAATCAGCGTCAGTGGCGTTCTCAATTCATGGGAGATCCCCTGAAAGAAAGCAGTTCTTTTTCGGTCCAAATCTTGAAGCCGCTCGGCGGTAGAGACCGCTACCTGACGCAGTCTTTCGGCCGATTCGCGCTCTTTCACGGCCGCATCACGGGCTATTTCCGCTTCTTTTTGAAGCCTGAGTGCATTCTGAGTGGCCAAAAGAGCGGCTTCGGTTTGTTCTTCGAGTGCCCTCGCCTTGCGCTTGAGTTGGTCTCGAATCTCCTCTAGCCCTGCCACCCGATCTCTTTCAGCGGCCACCGCTCGAGATTCATGGGTCAGCAGTTTCTGCAGTTCACGGTTATCTCGAATAACCAGAACCATGGCATTGAGTTGCCTACTGGTCTTATCCAGCGTGGCGGAGCCACTCAGCATCACTGGAATACGCTGACCTTCTTTCGAGAGAAAAGATACGGTCATCCCCGTAATTTTTTTGCGTTCCAGGCTGCTTCTGAAACCTGTGATACTGACCAAATCATCGGGCGCTATGAGCCGTTTCACCGATGCTCCCGTAATCTCTGCCGGGTCATAACCAAATGTCTCGCAAAAACGATGATTGACCATCTGAATAGACTCGTCAGGATTCAGAACAATAAGCCCCTCAGCCATGGATTCAATCAGAGGAAACTCAATATTCTCCGAGCTGACCACCGTCTCCGACCTTTTCAACGCATTGGAAATACGGTTTTCCAATTCATCTCGCCGCAGCGGCTTAAAAATAAAGTCAGAAACACCTGCTTCTATGGCCAGATGAATGTCGCCAACATCAGCGGGCTCAACCAACGCGACCACGGGACCATGCGAATGCTGGCTCTGCTTCATGAGACGGAGCAGCTTAAAACCATCATCGACAATGAACTTTAAATCAGCCAAAACCAAGTCGGTGAATTGAGCGTCTAGATGCACAAACGCGGAATCGACATCGTGAACATCGACAATCGACTCAAAAGTCGCCAGTCCCTCGTTCGCCCTAAATACGACTTCCGCAACTTCAGAACTGGAATCAACCAATAAAAGGGTCTTCATCCAGACAAAAACTCCGACAATGTGCTCGTGCCCTAATCATCCTCTGGTTTGGAGTTCTGAGTAAAGCCTTATAAAGAAGGGCATATTTAGGGTCACTGGAAAACAAAAAGCGCAGCTGCTCTGGGGGGAGACAAACATGTCCTGAATGTGATCAATCGCACATTAAAACAGTTATCACACAATCCATATACTTTACTGAAAAATAACAACTTTAAAGAAATATCATTGAATCAAAAAAAGTTGGCCCGGCTCCTGCTTATACAAGGAGCGATAACCAATAGACCCCAACTTGAAGGACTCTCAAATGAAAAACGCACTCTTATTCGCATTGCCTCTGATGATGTTAACCGCCCCTGCTTTCGGGCAATCTGGCGCTGCTTACGAGGCGAAAGGTGCTGACGCATCCATCGATAGAGGCTTTATTGTCTCCCACGCCGAAACACTGGGCGAAGGTGAAATAGCACTCAATAGCTACGAACTTGTTCTCGCTGGCATCAGTTACGGCATCACAGACGACCTCCAGATCACCCTCACCACGCTCTTGCCAATCGCAAAAGAGATGCCGGTCGTTTTGGCCCCCCAGCTAAAGTGGGCATTTTTCCGAACAGACCGTCAGGTCTTAACGGCCAAAGTGAACTTCAACTATGCGACCATGCCCGGTGAAGGCGGCGGCGGTGGTAGCATCTCGGGTGGCCTGAGCCACGACTTCTATTTTGACGATGAAGGTCGATACGGCATGTTCAGTGGATTTGATATCGGCGGC
>CAZZDT010000726.1:0-2993 GCA_964652435.1 uncultured Bdellovibrionales bacterium | reverse complement strand
TGATGATGGCAATGCAGGCGGCATCACCTGCCCTTATGGTGAAGTGTGCGACTTCTGTAACGATGCATGTCAATGGGCTGAAGCCCAAGGCCCCTACTGCGGTGACGCTGTCATTCAAACCCCAATGGGTGAAAACTGTGACGATGGCAATGGTGTCACGGAGAGCTGTCCTTATGGAACAAGCGCCTGCTTGGTTTGCTCCGAAAACTGTCAGACCCAAGCAGGACAAACCGCTTTCTGTGGTGACTTTTTACTTCAACCCCAACACGATGAAAAATGTGACCAAGGCATCAACAATGGCGCGCCGTGCGCCTACGGCACGCGCAACTGTATTGCTTGCAACGAGTCTTGTCAGTGGGCAGAGACGCAGGGCCCTTACTGCGGCGACGGTGAGGTGGCCGATGAAGAGGAATGTGATGATGGCAACGCCATCACCGAACGTTGTGATTATGCCAGCGGTCCATGCCAAGTTTGCAATGCGTCCTGCCAATGGGAAACGCTCCCCGGTACCGCTTGCGGCGATGGCAACGTTGATGTGCTGGAAGGTGAAACGTGCGATGATGGAAACAGCATTACCGAAGATTGCCCCTATGGTCATGTCTCTTGCACGGTATGCACCGAGACGTGTCAATGGGGCGAAGGCAATGCTTCCTTTTGTGGCGATGGGGTACACCAAGCCTTAGAGGGTGAATCCTGTGATGAAAGCACCCAAGGAATTGAAAGCTGTATTTACGGTGATCCCAGCTGTGTGGTCTGTGCCCAAAATTGCCGCTACCGTTTGATTCAAGGTCCTTTTTGCGGAGATGGCATCACCCAAACGAGTCAAGGCGAGCAATGCGATCTGGGGCCTGAACCGCCCACTGAATGCCCCTATGGTACGCCTAATTGCGAGCGCTGTCTCGATGATTGCAAACGAGACCAAACCACGGGTCCCTACTGTGGAGACGGGATTCACCAAGAAGCGTACGAAACGTGTGACCACGGAATTCGTGCCGCCAAAGATTGTGCCTACAACGCTGCAAATGATCCAACCAGCACCTGCACCATTTGTAACGCTTTTTGCGAGCATGAAACAGTCACCCCGCCCGCTTGTGGTGATGGCTATTTAGACAGCCAGCACGGGGAGGAATGCGACGACGGAAACAACGCTCTCGAAACCTGCCTTTACAGCCAAACTTCTTGCGCCGTTTGCAATGCGTCCTGCCTGTGGGAAAATGGTGCCACCTCTTTTTGCGGCGATGGACTGATTTCCGACGAAGAAAACTGTGAAGATGGCAACAACATCACCGAAACCTGTGAAAATGGCATCAATGATTGCCAAACTTGCACCACGTATTGCCAAACCGGGGCCGGTCGTATTCCCGAATGCGGCGATGGCGTGATTGATGAGCCCAATGAAAGCTGCGATCTCGCATCGGAAAATGGGTACGCTCAATGTGCTTATGGGCTTGTTGCCTGCGAGGTGTGCAACGAACTGTGTGAAATTCAAGCGGGCGTTGCCACCTATTGTGGCGATGGCATCGTTCAAGACACCGAAGAAACGTGCGAAGACGGAATTGATGGATTGCCGCCCAATAGCCATTGCGCCCAGTGTGAATACGCCTGCCATGCAGATCCCGATTGGCGCTTTTATTTGAACCAGAACGATGACTGGAGCGACGGCTGTGAACGCTCCTTATGGGCACAAAGCCTAAACAGCACTGCAGAATCGTTTTATGTCGATGCACAGAGCTTGCCATCAGGTGAAACTCTTTTACTCACGCAAAGCAACGATGAAGGTCTCCTCAGCCGCATCGATCTCTCAGGTGAGATGGTCCAAGAAGTCTTCTTTCGTTCATCCTTTCCCAACGGTACCGCCACTACGACGATGGCCGCCCTTCAACCCCACCAAGGGGGTACGCCAATTTTTCTTGGACACGCTTGTCAAACCGATAACGATCAGACGGGCCTGCCCTGCACCTTCACGATCTCTGATACATCGGGGGGCAATGACACGCTCGCCACCGCCTACTTTGAAACCCATGCCAACGGCACACCCTTTAGTGCCTACCAGGACGTCAATGGCACTTGGAATATCTCATTTTTATTTCCAACCAACGCCACTGATAACTTGAACTGGGTAGAAGGCCCCACTCAAAATTACGGCGAGACCGCCGCACTCATGCTGGACTGCCAGGGAACTTTCGCTATCAGCGCTTCCGCACAAATTGATTGCGATGATGTTTCGGGGCAATTGCGAGACCCCGCCCATGGGTTCGCACCGCTCGCTGGTTCAACTGCTTTTGAGAATGGCCCGAACAACAGCCTCATGATCCTCACCGACTCGCGCTGGGTCCAAGACGCCTCCGGCCCCAATGATGCCATCTGGCACGTCTATGAATCAGACCAGAATGACTTTAATCCAACGGAAACTTGGCGTCTCCATGGCGACAACCTCACTTTTTCATTTCAAGACGGGCTGACCAACACCAACGCAGACCATTGGCGCACTTATTTCGTACATAACGATGGCGACTCTGCCTCAACGATCCAAATTGAGTCTTGTGAAACAGACAGCGATGCCGGCTCCAATTGCCAAGCGGTTGTTCAACCTTGCTTCACGTGGACACTTGAAGCCGGCGCATCGGCCATGGTGGGCCTGGCCCTTCACCAGCTCGAGCAGTGTGAGGGCCACTTCTTTCAGGCTTTCGCCGATGGCACCCCAAATTCAGCCCTTCTGTTCCACCTTCCCGATGAGGAGAGTTTTGGCTTACTGGCGCAGTACAACACTGGCGGAGACACATGGATTCATGAAATCAAAACGCATGCTCCCGAAAACAGCATCGTGACCACCACTTTACAAACCACTGGGCTACAAAATATCTCCGCTCTCAATGCAGTCGAGGGTGGCATCCTCTTTCTCCGAGGCCCTATTTCCAATGATGCGGTCCTTTTCGCTCTCGATTATTTCGATACTTCAGGTGCCTCGTCTCAGTTGGAAACCTGTGATCAGT
>CAZZDT010000725.1:0-2993 GCA_964652435.1 uncultured Bdellovibrionales bacterium | reverse complement strand
CGGGACACATCTTTCATTTTGCTTCTCCAGCCATGGTCCTACCTGCCACATCACGAAGATTCCTCCAAGATTATCGGCGAAGAACCCTCGACAAGAATGTGTTTTCTGGTAATCAAGCCCAGTTTTTGGGAGTACTATAGATAACATGTATGTCGATGTTCACGCACACTTAATCCACCCGAAATTCCTAGGAGAAGAGGATACGGTAGCCCTGCGCGCAAAAGAAAAGGGTCTCGATTATGTGATCGTCAACGGTCTAGAGCCAAAATCCAACCGCGCCGTGCTTGAGCTGTGTGAGAAGTACGACCATCTCTTACCGGCGCTCGGCATTTATCCACTTGATGCTATGGCACAAGAAATAGCTGAAAGCGGCAGTTGGACACATCCCTTTGAGGCACCCACGCCCTTTGATGTAGATGCAGAGATTGAATTTATAGACAGTCAGGCTCATAAGCTGATTGCAATTGGCGAAATTGGGCTGGATCAGCATTGGGTGAAAGAGCATCCTGAAGCCCAAGAGCGAGTCTTTAGGAAACTGGTAGCCGTTGCTCAAAAGCACGATTTACCCATTATCATCCACAGTCGTAAGACCGAACGTAGATGCTTCGAAATCTTGCAAGAGATGAAGGTCGAAAAAGCCGACTTCCATTGCTATGGCGGAAAACTCAAGCTGGCTAAGCAAATTGCTTCTGCCGGCTATTACCTATCTATTCCGCCCGTGGTGGTTAAAGCCGAGTCTTTTCAACGCATCAGTCAAGAACTTCCCATTGAGCAACTTCTTACCGAGACAGATTGTCCGTATATGGGACCAGACCCAGGCGAGCGTAACGAGCCAGCAAATGTTCCAAGAGGTGTAGAGGCGATGGCTCAGGCACGCGGAATCTCCACAGAAGAAATGGCTCGCGCTATTCGGGAAAACTTTAAAAGGCTCTTTGGGTGCTAAGATACTTCTTAAGTATCTGTTGATGTAAAAATAGTGCGAACAACCTTCCGAGAGGCATCCGTCTCCTCGGGCGTACCGTATGCTCTAAAAATTCCAACTCGATAGGAAACATGAGAGTTACCAGCCCATGGCCATAAGGCAGCGAAGAGTATCGCCGAATCCTCTAAGATCATGGTGTGCAATCGCTGAGCATCCCTTAACCCCGAAAGATAAGTGACAAGATGCTGTACCTCAGAGGACGCACCAGAAATATTTTCCTCACTCCACACCTGGTCGAAAACTTCGCCCACCCTTGTGTTTAGATGCTCAGCAGCATCTCCTTGTAGAACCATCAGAGCGGTTCGAAAACGCTCATCCCAACCCCAACGTAAATTTGTGCCTAATTCCTCATAAACTTTTTTCAACGTCGCTTCGAGCATAGTGACTCCAGCTATCAAATGCGCAACGACAGCATTTCAATGAACGGCCGCGCGAACGGCCCATGGTTATCCCCTTCCTAAATAATAGCAGTATTTTGGGAGATTTGGTGATTTTCGGCCGGTCATGACAGAAGCACCAGAGCTTATCAGAGCAAAAAAAAAGGCCCTCGGCGGGAACCGAGAGCCTTCTTTAATTCAATAATATTAAACACTTACTGAGCTGCTGGCACAACCTCAAGCAAGTTTTCCTTACAGGCGTAAGTGGCATCAAACTCAGACTGATCATACTCAGGATTAAGCTCAATCGATTCACCTGCGTCGCCCATACGGTATCGAGTACCGTTGACCCACAAATCCCCACTGAGGCTATTTGTGTCAAAGCCATAAGAGCCATTGAAGGCGTCCAAGTCAGAAGCATTTAAAATCAGATGAAAGATTTTACCATCGTTATGCAAGGTAACTTGAGCATCCACAGATACCGACTCAAACCCTGAAACCGGTGTCTTAATAAAATAGGCACCTGGGCTATCTTCAGCTTCACCGGTCACCGGATGACTAAATCCCGTAAGGGTTCCAGAATGAAAGACGAGGTGTGGTCCAATATCATTCTCTCCGGATTTCTGTTCAACCGCAGCAAAATTATTTAAATCGATGCGGGTAAATTCGAACTCAGCGCTTCGGCGATTTAAAGGATGAAGCGGGGTACCCGAAAGATTCAATTGTCCGGTCACTGTTTTGGTTCCGGTAATCGATGCCGTTCCATCAATAGCAATCACATTGCCGGAGCAATCCTCAGCTACAACTTCTCTTTCGTTGCCGCCAATAACACATTGGTCCACTGCCCAGTCTACAGAAACAGGCTCACCCGTAAATGCTGGTCCCACTAAACTCGTATCTACGAACTCCCAAATTTGGTCGAGCTTATTGTCGAATCCACACTCGGTATCGGCATCGACGGCCTTGGTAATGACACCATAACTTTTAACCAACAATCTCGCTGCACCCGTTGCTAATGTCTTTTCAAACAAGCACGCTTCATCGGTTTCCACATATTTTGAGTTTTCAACGCAATCGAAAGCACCACGAAAGACCTGTGCATCGTATTCCGGATCAAGCTCTTCATCTCCTGACTCCATTGGAAACTGGTAATCATCACCATCAACGTTCATGGTTCCTTCAAAGTGGTTTTCGTATTCCTCGAATTGTCCGTTAACTGCAAACAAATCAGCTTGGGACACGGCTACGTCAAAGTGACTTCCACTTGATACAATTGTTGTCTTTGCATCAAGTAATTTCAAATCGCGAAAAATGCTGTGCGGCGTACTCACAGCACAAGCACCGGTCTCATTATCCATAATGGTACGGGGAGTAAGGCTACCAGAGAGAATTCCTTTTTGGATAACAAGATGTTTTTCAGAATTCGTTTGAGTCACGGAGAAATCTGTTACTTGAGCTTCCAGTTGTACAACTGCAGGAGCCATACTATCAGGTACCACTGGTACTTCGGTGTCTCCCGTCAAATAACCTTCAACAACCTTAGTGCCACTGACGTTGACGTATCCCTGAACAAACATCTGCTCACCATTACAATCTACAGATACCTCCACGGGTTCCTCTGCGAAAATCTCACA
>CAZZDT010000724.1:0-2997 GCA_964652435.1 uncultured Bdellovibrionales bacterium | reverse complement strand
TTGGGTACCATTATGGTAGGAACCGCCTGGACCGCTGGCGCTGTGGGTTGGCTCGGCATCTCCCTTACTCCACTGAGCGCCCCCTTCCCCATCCTTATTCTCATTTTAAGTGTGGCCGATGGTGTTCATTTCCTGTGTCGCTTTAACACCGAGCGCCAGGATGGCAGTACAGTGGATGAAGCCATCGTTGCAGCAGGAACCCATGTAGGAACCGCTTGCTTGCTAACAAGCTTCACAACAGCACTGGGCTTTGCGTCACTTTTAAGCACCCGCATGGA
Organism: uncultured Bdellovibrionales bacterium; assembly: GCA_964652435.1. Classification (GTDB taxonomy): domain Bacteria; phylum Myxococcota; class XYA12-FULL-58-9; order XYA12-FULL-58-9; family JABJBS01; genus JABJBS01. Next base: position 2,719 of record CAZZDT010000724.1, on the reverse strand, counting down.
AATCTTACAGAACTTTGGCATTGTAGTGGCCATTGGCGTGGGCTCAACCTACATAACAGTCATGACCCTTCTTCCTTGTGGTCTCAAACTGCTCACATTCAATGCAGGTATCCAACAACGCTTTCACTCACCCACTATTGAAGGCGTCGTCTCATGGTCTTCCAATCCACAACACGCTAAAAAGATTGCTGCCTCAGGCTTTATACTAACAGCGCTCATGGCCTTTATAGCCACCGGGGTATCCATTGATTATTTCGTACTCCGTGAACTGCCTCAGAACCACCCAGTCACGGAAACGGGTAACCGCCTGGACGAGGAATTTGGCGGTATGTCTTCCGTGGAGGTTAACCTCAAGGGCCCCGAAGGTACCTTCAAAACACCCGAAACACTCAAAGTACTCGAGCAAATCGAAGAAGCGTGTATCGAGCTGGGTATCTATCAACCCATCAGCTTTGCGGCGGTTGTCAAAGAGCTGAACAGGCACCTAGGGGATGGTAGCTTTATCCCAAACTCGCGTGAGTACATCTCACAGCTCCTGCTTTTGCTTGAAATGGGTGACAACTTTGACACCGAAAACTACGTAACGTTCGACTACAGCCAAGCTCGGCTCCTGGGTTCTTTTCCCGATATCGGCGCCCTCAATTATTATATCCTGGAAAAGGAGCTCACCGAGAAAATCGAAAAGATTACCCAGGGAACCGAATTAACATTTCATGTTACCGGTGCTTCGTCGGTTGCCTCTTTAGGATTTCACTCTTTATTGGGTGAACTTACCATCGGTTTGGCTACGGCCCTTACCGTCATTCTCCTAATCATTGGTATCGTCTACCGGAGCTGGAAAATGGCCATCATCAGCATTGTGCCCAATACGTTTCCTTTATTTTTTGGCTTAGCTTGCTATGCCTTTTTGGGTGAGCCCCTCAACTTTGCATCCGCGATGATTTTTACCATCATCATCGGCATTGCGGTGGACGACACTATTCATGTTCTCAGTCGCTATCATGAAGAAAAACAACGCTCCATCAATGGGCACGACGCCGTCCGAGCCGCCGCCTCTGAAAGCCTACACGCGATTCTCATGACAACCATCATCTTGGTTTTCGGTTTCTTCGTACTCGCTTTCTCTGACTTCCCTGCCAACCAGTCTTTTGGCCTAGTTGGCAGCGGCCTAGTTGCCGCTGCGCTCATAGCCGATTTAATTTTCCTTCCCGCCCTACTACGAGCTTTTGAAGGCGAATCCCAAGAAAGCGAGCATCAATGAGGGATACTCTCACACGGCTTGCCTGCCAAACGTACCAACGGATATAAATAACCATGCAGCACGAAACTCTTCTTCTTCAAGCGGAAAGCAGCTTCGGCTGGATGTCAGGCATGCCATCCGGCAATCTAGCCAACTATTTTAAAGGCCCCATGGCTGACGCGAGAGCTACAATCGAGGCAAGACTCAAAGAAGTTCTTAAACTAAACCCTTGGCTTCTTGGCCGACTTCACAAAACCACAAAAGGACACGGTGTCGCCCTTCGGTGGAGTGATGAATCGCTGGAGCAAGAACTCAAAGCAATTGACGAAGGCAAAAGCAGTATTTTTCACATCGACCCAAAAGAACTCAGTGGCAAACTCCATCTCAACCAATCTTACGAAGCCATCACAAAGATTGCCCTCAAATCATCCTACGCCGTCCCGGTGGGAAAAGTGTGCCTCAAGAAAAATCGTCCACTGTGTAGTCTTGTCCTTTCTAAAGTCGATGACGAATCTTTTGTCATCCACATATCGGTATCTCATATCATTGCCGACGGCTACACGGCTTATGCAATTCTCAATATGCTACTGGTTCCAGGAACCATCACTGCGCTTGATCCTAAGCGCGACCAAAGCTTCAGCGATAAGTTGAAAGATGCACTTGGCCATAAAGAAAAGTCACTTCTGGACTTTTCACTTCCAGGAATTCTAAACGCCATTGGTAAATTTCTCTTTTTGCCGCCACCCAAGGGATATTTTTTCAAAGTAAATATGGAAGCGATCGAAACGGAAAGGAAACACGCTCAAGCTGAAAATCCCAGTTCTCCTCGATTGTCCACCAACGATATCCTCTCAAGCACATTGGCTCGAATGATGCAGTTTACGTCTCTCTATATGGCTATCAACTTCCGTCGAAGATTTAATTTTATAGGGTCAGACAACAAAGTATCTAAAGGGGAAACCCTAGCCGGCAACTATGAGTCGGGTATTCTCTTTTTTGAAGGTGATTTTGACCAGCCTATTCAAATTAGAACCGCTCAAGGAAAGGGGCCAGAGGGACGGTACCAAAGACCCCCGGATGCCTCCGGCGCCTTAAGCCCAATCCCTGGTTTTTGGAAAAGAACTTTTGGGCGGCCTGGCATCATCACCAACTGGGCTGGCTGGGATGCAAATTTTGAACTGCCCAACGCCGAGCCCATTCTCTTTGTTCCTCTCAATGAATTGGACAAACCATTCTTTGAAACCGCCATCATTTTTAAACCACGCCCGGGTGAAGTTGGAGTAATGCTCTATTCTCGACAGCTCAAAGATATAACCGCAATTAAGGACTTCTCCCCTATCTTCGGGGACGCATTCAGCGATACGCTTTTCCCAGAGTAAAGTCTGGTTAATAAGGAATCATCGTGAGCCAACGCATTGCAATCATCGGAGCAGGACCTGCAGGCCTAACGGCGGCTTGGCGTCTTAAAAAGCGCGGGTA
>CAZZDT010000723.1:0-2999 GCA_964652435.1 uncultured Bdellovibrionales bacterium | reverse complement strand
CGTTGATTTCCAACACATAGAGTGGCTTCGGAGCAGATAGGCCCAAGCCACGCCTCTGACCTATCGTGAAATGATGGACACCTTTGTGTTTGCCCAGACGGTTCCCCTTGGTGTCCACAAAGAATCCAGACTTACCGCCGTGCCCGAGTATTTTCTCCACCGTGGCGGCGTAGCCCTCTTTGCCTACAAAGCAAATTTCCTGGCTTTCATGTTTATCGGCTAAGGTCATGCCGAACCGACGAGCATGTTCACGAACTTCGTCTTTACACATTCCTCCAAGCGGAAACATCAGGCGTGAAAGCTGATCTTGGCGGAGCCGGTAAAGAAAGTATGACTGGTCTTTGTTGTTATCAACGCCTCGCAAGAGTCTAAGTGAGCCAGGCTCGCCTTCGACCCGCGCATAATGGCCCGTAGCCAGTGCGTCAGCGCCAAGAAGCCTCGCTCTCTCAAGCAGTGGCATAAACTTAACCTTGTCATTGCAAACCACACATGGGTTCGGGGTGTAGCCATCCCGGTATGCTTCGGCAAACGGCTGAATCACCAACTCTTTGAATGTCTCCTCGTAAGGCAAAACATAAAAAGGGATGTCCAGCATATCTGCTACCAACCGCGCATCACGCATGTCGTCAGGTGTACAACACGCCCGATTCGCCTTCGGCTGCAGGCTGTGGGTTTTCATGGCGAGGCCAATGACCTCGTGGCCTTGCTCTTTGAGCAAGCCCGCAACGGCTGAGGAATCAACCCCGCCGCTCATTGCAACTACTACTCTCATGCCTTTCCTCTAAGCGAATTCACCACTTCTTTTGTGGCGGAGATCACTTCTGTTAGTTGTTCTGTCGTGGTTTCGTGTCCCATTGAGAAACGAACTTGACCAGCAGCTGTATTGCCGCCACCAGCAGCATGGCACGCTGCGCCGGCACTGACCGCAATGCCACGTTTATCCATCTCAGTGACAAAGTCGCGCCCAACAATACCCTCAATGATTACAGATAGCGTATTGGGTAGCCTCGGCAAGCCTTTACCAAGCACCGAGACGTTGGGAATGTTCAAGATTCCATCTTCGAGCATGTCTCGATTTGCTACAATGGCATTTGAGAATGGTGCGGCTTGCTCTGCCGCGGCTGCCATTCCAGCGATCAACGCCCCGGCGTGACTCCCAGAGCGCTTACCTTCTTCTTGTCCGCCCCCGGTCCAGATAGGACTCAGCTCGACACACTTCTGCAATACGAGTGCCCCAACGCCTCTTGGGCCACCGAACTTGTGGGCGCTGATCGCCATGGATGTTGCGCCAAGCTCATAAAAATCGATTTTAATTTTACCGGCCGCCTGAACCGCGTCCACATGCATGGGAACGCCTGCACTTATGGCAAGCTGGCCAATCTCGCTAACGGGCTGAATAATGCCAGTTGTGTTGTGAGCCAACATCACCACAACGAGAGCCACTTGCTCATTGAGAAGCGGCTTAAAGGACGCTGGGTTCATTCGGCCGTTCTCGGCGGGAACTTCCAGCACCTTGAAGCCTTCGGACGTTAAGGAGTGAGCCGCTTCAAGCACGGCCGGGTGCTCAATGGAGGCCACCAGGACTGTGTCGGCACCGCGCTGAGTTCGCTGAGCATGTGCCAAGCCTCTCACGGCGAGGTGATCAGCCTCGGTTCCGCCCGAAGTAAACACAATATCTGCCTTGGGTGCACCACAAAGCTTTCGGATACATTCCCGAGCCTCGTCTAGCCCCACGCGGGCACGTCGACCAGGGCGATGTAAACTCATCGGATTACGGTGGTTTACACGCGCGGCCTCCATGGCATGCAGTGCTTCCGGCCTGAGGCGGGTCGTGGCATTATGGTCGAGATAAATCACGCCCCGCTGTACTTGCCGAGATGCGGCCTGTCAATCCCGATTTTTGGACGAAAGGCATTGAAAACGTTTCCAAAATTGATTGTTACCCGACTCCGTGTTAGCGAATCTAACCATGAAAAAACTCGTACCATTGCTCTTCATTGTTTCTTGTATGGCCTTGAGTGCCCCGTGCATGGCCAAATCTGTCGAAGCGGGCTCAGTATGGCTTGGCGGTCAACTCGGTTTTGATTCCAAGATGGGAGGCCGTGTAGGAGGTAGCGACACGCTTTTGGCAGTGGGAGCCGAAGTGGAATATGCCCTTGAGTCCCGGATCGGCATTTTTGCCAGGGGTATATTTGGCCTTGGTGACACTCAGGCTATCAAGCTGGAATCCGGTGTGAAATACAGGTTTACGGGCATCAACTTCCCTGTTTCCCCTTATGTTTCCGCACACTTGCGAACCGGTCATCTGCTTGACGTCATGGGTGCAAATCTTTGGTCCATGGGCGCAGGCCTGGGCGGAGGTGTGGATTATTTTCTCACACGTCATTTTACGGCTGGCGTGGATCTGACTTTTGATTTCGGTTCAACGCTGGGCGAGCGGCCTACGGGCTACAATACGACGGACGTGGTTATCACCGCCCGGTATTCTTTTTGATCGGAAAAGTACGAAAATAGTGTGCCAGGTCAAATATTTAAGAGAATCCGGCACAGCGGTCGCTAGGAATCGCCGCCTTCGTTCTTAGCCTGAAGTTCTTTTTGGAATCCAGCATCCACACGCTCCCGAAGCTCTTTACCTACTTTAAAGAGCGGAAGGCGCTTAGATGGCACATCGATGCTGGCCCCGGTACGGGGATTTCGGCCGGTTCTTGCACCATACTGCTTGGCGACAAAGCTACCGAAGCCACGGATTTCAATCCGCTGCTGTTTTGCCAGTGCTCCAGTCATCTGGTCGAATATCAGATTCACTACTGATTCCGCCTTCTTACGCGGAAGATTCGACTTATCAACCAAAATATCAATCAAATCAGACTTGTTCATTGCCCTACCTCCACAAGCTTAGCTTTGCGGTTTTAGTGTCCGCCACTGACTGGCGCCCCCGACAGGAGTCGAACCTGTGCAATACAGGGATTAGGAATCCCCAGCTCTATCCTACTGAGCTA
>CAZZDT010000722.1:0-3000 GCA_964652435.1 uncultured Bdellovibrionales bacterium | reverse complement strand
ATCTCGGCCATCTCCAGGGAAACATCCATGTTTGGAGCCCCGTCATCGACTCCCGGGAGAATGTGGCAATGAATATCCAGCATGAAACCTGTATACCACAGCAGAATCCAAATAACAGAAGCGGAAAAACCCATGTTTTTATGACACGTTGCCTCTTGACCGATACCACCTCGCCGCCCTAATCAGCGACCATGTCTGATACAATTATGCTAGGCGATTCGCCCCTGACCCTCGAAACTGTTTACCAGGTTGCTCACGGCGCCAAAATCCTTATGGGAGATAAGGCCCGAGCCCGCGTTCAAAAAGCGCGAGATCTGATTGAAGAAAAAGCAGCCGGTGACACCCCGGTATACGGTGTTACCACCGGCTTTGGTGCCCTGGCTGAAGTGAAGGTGGCCCCCGACCAGCTCAAGGCCCTTCAACGCAACCTTATCCTGTCACACTCTGCGGGTGTGGGACGCCCGCTTTCGCGCCCCGAAACCCGTGCCATGATGCTGCTTCGTGCCCAGACACTCTCTGAAGGTCACAGCGGTATTCGCCCACAAGTCATCGATTTGGTCCTCACCATGCTCAACCGTGGTGTTCATCCGGTGATCCCCGAAAAGGGCTCTGTTGGTGCTTCCGGTGACCTCGCTCCACTGGCACACTTGGCCCTTGGAATGCTCGGTGAAGGTCAGGCTGAATTCGACGGCGAAATCATGCCAGCACTGGACGCCCTTCGGCGCGCTTCTCTGCAGCCGCTTGAGCTTGAGGCCAAAGAAGGACTCAGCTTAGTCAACGGCACCCAAGCCATGGCGGCTGTGGGTACCATGGCCCTCCTATCGGCCGAGCACATGTGCAAAGTAGCCGACGTTGCGGGCGCTATGACGCTTGAAGGTCTCAAAGGTATCCCCGCCGCATTTGACCAACGCGTACAAGACGTTCGACCTCACCCAGGTCAATCCACTTCAGCTAAGAACCTTCGCCGAATGGTTGAAGGCTCAAGCTGCGCCAATGGGCAAAGTGCAAATCGAGTTCAAGACCCATACTCGCTTCGCTGTATGCCACAGGTTCATGGAGCCACTCGAGATGCACTGAAATATGCCCGTGATGTTTTCGAACGTGAAATCAACAGTGCCACGGACAACCCATTGGTCTTTGCCGACGAAGGAGATGTTATCTCCGGCGGTAACTTCCACGGTCAACCTTTGGCACTCGCTCTGGACTTTGCGGCTATTGCTACCGCTGAGCTTGGCAATATCTCTGAGCGCCGAGTTGAACAGCTGGTTAACCCGTCCCTTAGTGGGCTTCCGCCATTCTTGGTTCCTGAGAGTGGTATCCACTCGGGCTATATGATGGCTCAAGTAACTGCAGCTTCTCTGGTAAACGAAAACAAAGTTTTCGCTACGCCGGCCTCTATTGATTCAATCCCTGGAAGTGCCAGCCGTGAAGACCACGTTTCCATGGGAATGACATCCGCACGTAAGCTTCGGGAAATCGTCACCAACGTAGAAGCAATTATGGCGGTTGAAGTCCTGTGCGCTGCACAAGCCATCGACCTTCAAAAGCCAGAAACCCTTGGCAAGGGAACAGCAGCGGCCCATGAACAGGTAAGAGGCGCTATCCCGCATCTTGATGGTGATAGACTTCTTAGCCGTGACATTGAAGCGGTTCTTACACTGGAACGTAAGGGCACAATCGTCGCGGCGGTTGAAGAAGCCATCGGCGATTTGGAATAGATTCTCCGGAATTGCTCTACTTCTTCTTCAGGCCTAATGTTCGCCGGAGCCGGTCGTGCATATCGCCGGCCTCCTGCTGAACTGCTTGTATCAACCGATTGCCCTCTTCTGCGAGATCAATATCCTCAGCACTGCCGGCGCCACTGGCCGCCTGAACCAAACTTGCACTGGCTGCGGGAACGTCTTTCCCACCCTGTAAAAGCCTAGCCAGGGCTGCTTTTCTAGCTTGGACCATTTCTTCGAGCTGGCGCATCCTAGCTTCCAGCATCTCAACAGTCACACCCTTACCTTGCGCAAAAGATCCCTGGCGCTGCAAAAGTCCCTGGAGGCTCGTGGACAACTCTCCGTCGAGTCCCATCAATTCAGAACTGCTTCGAAGTTCTTCGGGCGATGGTGTTTCTTTGGTCGCTCCCGGCAAAACAACCTGGCGTAAGTCACTGGCCCCTTCGGCGCCCCGTAAGGCAGACATCGCTCGCGTGGACATATTGGCCTGCTGGGTCGCGTTCACATCCTGGTTAAAGTAAGCGTTCTTGTAGGCAGGACCCTTCGCCTGCTGGGCTCCGAGCTTCTGACGCAGCTGCGCCTCCAAAGCGGATGCCGATGTTCGTCGCACATCTTGGTGCTTCGCCGCCGCCCCGGTCTTATCGGATTTTTTGACCTTACCGCCCTCTTCCTCCTCATCGGGAAGTTGAATCGGTACCGGTGGCTTATAGAGCAGATCTCGTCCCATACCTTAGACTAACCCGAGAGCCTCTATTCTCCAAGGACAAAGAAAGCTGACACGGACTATGATTTTGTGCTTTAAAGGCGGGCATGTACGCCACAAGAGAAGATATTCGCAAAGCAGCCGGCACCTTAATCACCTGTGGATTTGGTGGATTATCCGTTGATGCAGAACTCAAAGAAGTTATGCGGGAAGTGCAACCCGCTGGGCTCATCCTATTTAAACGCAATATTGAAAGCCCAGAACAAGTGGCGGAGTTGGGCCGAGAACTCAAAAGCTACCGACCAGAAAATCCAGTGGCACTGAGTGTTGATCAAGAAGGTGGACGGGTTGCTCGCATTCGAGAGCCAGCCACGGTTTGGCCACCCATGAAAATTCTCGGAGATATCGGAGACCCTGAATTATGCTTTCGATTCGGTCAGGCCCTCGGACGTGAAGTTCGCGCCATGAACTTTGATATCGATTACAGCCCCGTGCTTGATGTAAACAGCAACCCGGATAACTCCATCATCGGCGACCGGGCATTTTCGGAGTCATTCGAAATCGTCGCCAATTGCG
>CAZZDT010000721.1:0-3006 GCA_964652435.1 uncultured Bdellovibrionales bacterium | reverse complement strand
GGTGTCGTCACAAACAGTACCCTCTGGGCATGAATCGTCAGTACATGGCGCTGGTCGGCAGCTGTTATCTATGCATACATCGCCGCCTTCGCAGTCAGCATCGGTTTCGCACTCTGCAACACATCCCGTACCTTCTTCGTTTACGAAGTAGCCTTCATCACAGTAGCAGTATCCAGACTGCTCACCGCTGTTGACGCTTGGGTTGCCCGGGTGCGAATTCGGTGGGCAATCACCAGAAGTGGTGCCGCCATCGTTGTTATCGCCGCCAGTGTTGCCACCGCCGTTGTCACCACCTGGGTTGGCCCCGCCACCTACGGTTGCAAAGAAAGACGTTCCGTCCATGCACCAAGTTTCGCCACCGGCTACAGGAGTAGAAGTGTAGGTCTCAGAGTCGATGGTTACTTCTTTGAAAACCACGTTGCTCATGGAACCAGAGAAAGTTCCGCCGTCCTGACCAAATTGGTCAATGGTGATGCTTCCTTCATCTGCATAGAAATACTTCGTGCAGCCGGCACCTTGCACATCTGCACAATCAGCAAGAATCAACAAACACAGACCGCAGTCGGCATAGTTGATGCCGTTCAGGTCGAATGTGCCCGGTGCACTTGGTCCACCAAACCCTTGAATGAAAGAGTCGATGGTCATGATTTGAACTGGGGAGGTCGTTCCGCTTACCGCCTGGTACTGAAAGTTACCTGCGTCAGAGTACTGAGCAACTTGGGTATCCGCTGCAAATCCAGCACGGCTGCAGTCACTTCCAGTTTGCGTGTTGCCTGGGTCGTTGCCGCCGGTATCGGTGTTGCCATTGTTGCCACCGTTGTTGCCACCGTTGTTGTTACCGCCGTTGTTACCATTGGTTCCGCCGTTGTCGCCGCCAGTGTTGCCATTGGTTCCACCGGTATTGCCGTTGGTGCCAGTGTTGTCGCCTACGGTACCGCCGCCAAGCTCAACACAGTTTAGGTTGGCGTTATCGTTTGGATCCGCCCAGGTGTAACCTTCGTTGCAGGTTGGTACGCCGGTATCATCGAGGTAACAGTTGTTTGCTTTCGTACAGTCGTCGGTCCAGCTGCCACCGCTACATCCCGAAGCAGCAAGTGCCCCCATGGCGGCAACCAACATTAATTTTCTCATGCTCATGAAACATGCTCCCTATGTTCATTCTTGTGTCTGCGCTGACAGGAATTGGGCCTCCCTACCTTGCGCGAACCGTATGGTCCAGTTATATTTTTGAGTGGATTATCGTCCCTAAACTGCCCCAGAACAGCCACTATTCAAAGGCGCGAGATATGGCAAAACACCAACACAATCAATCAATTGTTGAAGTTTTAGAAGCCATTCACACCCAGATTCAGCAGGGCCGCGGGGGCGAAGCAAAAGTCGATTTTTTGAGGTTTCTACGGGAGGAATTTGATCCTCAAATCCACCGCATTCATTTGGCTCAAGTGGCTTCTCTATGCCGGCGCCTCGGCGAATATGAAAAGGCTATCCGCCTGATTCGCCCGTTCATCGACTCAGAAAAGCCACGGAGAACCACCGCAACCCCTGAAGAACAGGCGCAATATGGAGTGTGTCTTATGAGCATGGGAGCGGTAGCCGACGGCATGAAAGTGCTTCAAACCATCGATGCACCCCGGGTACCTGATGCTTACCTATTCACGTCATTTGGTCACATGCTTCAGAACCACTATGAAGAAGCCATTGAACCCCTGCGCGAATTCATCGCTCATAAAGATCCTAACGAGTACGAGAAGCTCGTGGCCCAGACGAACCTTGTTCAAGTATTGGTCTACTTAGCGAGGACCAAAGAGACCGATAAACTCTTGCCCAGGTTATTGAAAACAACCGAAGAGAAAAACTTTAGGCTGCTGCACGGTAACCTTTTGGAGTCGTTTGTTCATCAAGAATTCTGGCGAGGTAATATCCAGGCAGCTCAGGTCACCTTAGCAAAAGCCAAAAAACTCCACAGCCAATCGGGCGCACTGCGCAGCTTTTACATCAAACAATGGCAAGCGATTCTCAACCTGAAACAACACGGCGCCACACCGGCCAACCGAGCACGCATCAAGCGAATTCAAAAACAGGCGCGGGAACTGAACGTCTACGGCGTGATCCGTGAATGTGATGTTGCTCTGGCCCATGTGACCGGAGACAAAGAACTCTGGACCCATTTGCTCTTTGGTGTTCCCCAGGGAAGCCAACACCGCAGAATCCAGCGCCTCAGTGGACTCAAACTCTCGGCGCGTTCCAAGTACACGTGGCTCCCGGCGCAATCCACCCAACAAAAGGCTTCAACCATCCTTCAACTTTCTACGGGCAAAACTCTCCCGGATGGGCCAAGCCTCAAAACCGGACAAGTGCTGCATCGGCTCATCAAAATCTTCACCCAAGATTTCTATCGCCCTCTGCGGGTAGGTGAAATTCACGAAGCACTCTTTCCCGATAAGTTCTATCACCCACGCGCCTCTCCCCTCAGTGTTAGACAAGCTCTGCACCGGCTTCGGCAATGGTTCACCAATCACGACCTCCCCTTTTCTATTCAGGAACACCGCGGCACCTACCGCCTCATGGGGCAATCCGGCGGGGGCATTCTGATTCAAGGCTCTTCCCGACTTCGCCAGCATGAGGAAACCTTCAGTTCAACTTGCTTGGTCACTAAGCTTAAGGAATCCGGTGCTCTTTCTCCCAAAAAAGAGCTGCAAACCCAGGAAGCAGCTCGGGTTCTCGATGTATCTCTGGCCACTGCCCGCCGGCAGCTTAAAGAGGCCACAGAACAAGGACTTTTAATACGAATCGGCGCTGGACGGGCCACTCGGTACCAACTGGCCAAGTGATTCTCCTTCTTCGCTCGCTGCTACCCCAGGTGTTGGGTATACTCCTGTCATGACCAGAGTACTTGTAGCCGACCACGACGAAGCCATCCGTAAAGAAATCAAACATCACCTCACCCTTGCGGGCTACCGGGTTCTCGAATCCACTGCTGCACAAGAAACCATGGAAATGCTTCAA
>CAZZDT010000720.1:0-3006 GCA_964652435.1 uncultured Bdellovibrionales bacterium | reverse complement strand
AACCGGTTGTGTCGATTTCGGAAAGGCTCACGTCCTTTCGGGAGCAATTGGATGAGAGTGTGGCCAAGGTTGTGCCATATCTCGAACGGGAGCATGCGGATGCGGAAGCATTTCAAGAATCTCTTGAGTTGCTGAAGTGTCATATTGAGAACATTGAAGCCGGCGTCGATATGATTCTGAAGATTACCCGTGCGATGATGAATTATGACGCGGCGCAACTGGAAGACCATGAAGATACGCATCTAGGAAATTTGGTGCAAGACTGTTTGGCTATCTGTGGATTTCGGCTCAAGGGTGTCGATGTTCAATTGCAGTTGGACGACGAAAGTGCAGTGAGTGTTCACCGGACTCATTTGGCCCAAGTTATATCTAATCTTATCTCGAATGCTGTGGATGCTATGTCCGAGCAGTCTGATGAAGGCACCGAATCCAAAGTGCTGAGGGTTTCTACTGAGAGCCAGACGAAAAATGGGCAAGCGGGTGTTCTGGTGAGTGTCGAAGACAATGGAAAAGGCGTACCTGAAGATTTACGCGAAGATATCTTTAAGCCCTTTTTTACCACGAAGGATGTAGGTCGTGGTACCGGGATAGGTCTTGCGGTTTCAAAAAGAATTGTTGATGACCATGCCGGAGATATCGCAGTCACTTCCAGTGAGAGTCTCGGAGGCGCACGGTTCAAGGTGTGGTTACCGTCTAGCGGCTCTTTTGCGGAGGCACAGCCATGATGGTTCTATGCCGCCGCCTCTTGTTGTGGCGATTTCTTTGGGTTGCCGTGGTCTGGGGACTGGGGCTTCAATCTCAGGCATTTGCGGCGGGTCTGTCGCAGGAACTGCACGGACCATGGGATGTTTATATTGGTAGCCTTTATGACGACTCGGATGAGCTTGAGGGTAAGGTGCCTAAGCTTCGTTTGCCGGCTTATTTGAGCCACCCTGAACCAGGCACTCAGATCGATACTTACAGCGTTGGTGTAGCAACTCTGGTCTTGAAGATGGATGTTCCAGCCGAGCTTCGGGCTTCAGGCGAGGAACTTGCCTTAGATATAGACCGTTTTTTCTCTGTAGGGAGCGTGGTGGCGGTTGTTTTAGATAGGGATGGTCGTGAGACCAGGCATGAGTTCTCGGCTGGCGGATTTGGTGTTGATGGGGGCGAGATGCGACCCATTTATCGGCCTGGTATTTTGCCTATCGGGAAAGCGGTTTCCATGGTTATCTATTTGCAAATGGGTAACGACATTATCCCCTGGCTGGGGGTTGAGCGTGCTCCCATTCTTGGAACCTTTAGGGGGGTGACAAGGCAGCGACAGCTGGATGCCGCCAAGGCGTTTATGGTGGCCGGTTTGTTGGCATTTATTGGTTTCTATTTTCTTTATTTATTCTGGCTGCGGCCTTCGAGCCGGGCGTCTTTGTACTTTGCCGGTTTTACCTTATTTGCGGTCGTGCGTGTGTTGATAATGAGCCGCATGGCCTCCGTTTGGTTTCCTGAGTCGGATACGTTTAGTTTTATGCTGCGAGTAGAACTCGCGTCAGGATCGATTATTGGCTTTTTCTTTTTGAGATATTTTTGCGAAGTCATTCCCGAGTTTATCCATTCGACCATCGCCCGTTTTTTCTTAGTCTCCTTGGTGGTCCATGCTGGCATTATGTTTTTGGTTCCGCTGTATTTTGCATACGATGGCCTATTGCAAGCTCAGCAAGGCTTGGCGCTGGGGGTGGTGGCTCTGTTGATTTGGTCGCTGCTGAAGGCCCTTCGCGTGAATCCGTCCATCGCGATTAAAGTTTTAGCGGTGGGGGTTTTGGTTCTGTCCGGCACGGTGATTAATGATGTCCTTTTATCCCGTGGTTTCATTCAGTCCACCCACGTTATCCCCTTTGGTGTTGCGGCTCTGGCTTTATGTCAGGGGGTGGTGATTGCAATATTTAACGCGCGAGACCGTAAACGGGCGGAGATTTTATCGGGGGAGTTAAATTTACGAAACCAAGAGCTTCGACGGGTCGGAGAGCTAAAGGACCAATTTTTGGCCAATACCTCTCACGAACTCAGGACGCCGCTTAACGGGATCATCGGACTCTCGGAGTCGGTGCTCGACGGCGTTGTGGGCGATGTCTCCGCGTCCGTAGAAAAGAATATGCGAATGATTGCTCGCAATGGGCGTCGTTTGGCGATGTTGGTAAATGATATCCTCGATTTCTCAAAATTGAAAAAGGGCGATGTGTCGTTAAATCTTCAAGCACTCGACCTCCATGAGCCGATTGAGCTGGTCTTGTGTTTGTGCCGGGGCTGGGCGCAAGACAAGGGCGTGGTGTTTTCGTTTGAACATGACCGGCCAGGTTGTTTTGTGACGGTTGACCGGAACCGGATTGATCAAGTTTTGCTAAACTTGGTGCAGTGTTTGTTGCGCCACTCTTCTTCGCAGACCATTGGTTTTGAACTGGTCTTTAGGGAAGAGGAAATTGATCTCGTTATCCAGGATGATGGTGATGGGCTGCCTCAAGATGTTTTAGCGGTTCTTCAGTCTGGGGAGATGGTGGAGGCCTTGCCTGCGGGCTCCGATGGGCTTGGTTTGTCGGTGACGCGAAGCTTGGTGAACCTTCAGGGTTGCCAGCTGGAGATTGAATCCTCCTTTGGGAAAGGGACGCGGTTTGTTCTGACCATGCCTAGAGCTCAAACCGATGTGCTGCGCGATGACCAACTCTTGTCCAGAGTGTCTGCTCGAGAGGGAGATGGCGTTGCCACGGCGATTGAGCTTGAGGCGGATGCGGGAAATGTCAGAGTCCTCGAGCAACCCGAGCGCAGTGGCCGGAAGGTGTTGGTGGTGGACGATGAACCCATCAATGGACACGTTTTGCGCCAAATGCTTGAGTTCGAGGGCCATGAAGTCACCATTGTGGAGACGGGCGAGGCTGCGATTAAGATTCTTGAGAATGAAGCTTTTGATTTGGTTCTTTTGGACCTCATGCTTCCTGGGATCTCAGGTTTTGATGTTCTTACACACATTCGCCGTTA
>CAZZDT010000719.1:0-3009 GCA_964652435.1 uncultured Bdellovibrionales bacterium | reverse complement strand
GTCTAAGTTCACGATGGCCACCTGGGTTCCACCGCGTATGGGAGCGTTGTGCGCCGCTTTGGCAACGGCTTTTTGTAAGAGGTCAACCAAGACCAAGCTGTTGTCTTTGATCTCTTTGGGCAAGGGCGCGGTGGCGCAGGAAGACATCGCAGCCACCAAAAAAAGGCTAAAAAACGAAGATCTAAGTGCATTGATTCTTGTTGTTTTCATCGGCTCATCCACAAGTAAAAATGAAAAGGAAAAGGGCTCTAATGAGCTGCTTAGAACCCAGGCAAGGCATCGAGCAAATCATTGCTTTCCGCTTCGCCCGCTCCCAACTGTGGACGGTGGTAGGTGTAACGATCTTTATCCAGCTCTCCTTTGAGATCCCGATGAAAAACCTCATATTCAAACTTTTTAAAACGGTTGCTCCAAACAGCCATGCCGTCATCGGTACGAATGAGCCTTAAGATGATGTCTACGCGAGCTACCCGGCGCACCTCATTTTCGTCTTCGGTATCTTCTATGGCACTGCCATAATAAAGGATACGGTAACCTAAAACGTAATCTGCGGCGTCCTGTTTAGAGATGATGTTTTTACCGTTCGTATCAAAATAGTTTCGCAAACCATTATTCAGCATCTCGCGATAACTGTTAAATTCCCGAGGGTCTTTTTCCCGAACCCTTTGTCCGTCGTCCCCTGCTTGGAGATCGATTTTATTTTCCTCGGTGGTGATACTTTTTATTTGTCCCAAGCCCCCACAACATCCGCCACCTTTTTGGCCATTGCAATCGCACTGGGCCACCTCAGTGGTTACCTTTTTCTGTACCACGGTTTGCGAGTCATCATTGCTCGAAGAGCAAGCATTACCGCACCGCGGACTGATGTAAAACGGTAACCTTTTACTCCACGACTCGATGATAGATGCGTACAAAGCTTCTCGGTCACGTTCTGCCACCTTTACCCCTTGGGCAGTGAGCCCTATAGAAAGCATGTCATAGACGACGCTGGAGGGATGCGCAGATTCGGAATCTTGACCGTCGAGATTAATTATGGCCACAGTTCTTTTTGAGGGCACTTCGATCTTTTTTGTGGCTTCCGAAGAGGTTTTCTCTAATAAATCCACCAAGACCTGACTGGTTTCACGATAATCAGCTGGCAGAGCACGTGTGGTCGCGCACCCCATAGCGAAAAGTGCCATATAAGTCACTGCGCCTGCAGCAAGGCCGTATGTCCCCTTTTCCATAGAGCTCCCCCTTTTTAATTTATGTACTCGGCTGCATTTTTGTGGTCAAGCTTTGTACGTTTAAAGCTTGTTAATTTTTACCGCAATGCTGAATGCCCTGAAGTTTGGCCTACTCTAGTGGCGCCAAACAAAAAGTATAACCACCTTCTACTGCGGGGCGACACTCAAAGCCGGAAGGACAGGCAGGCGTTTCATTTTCAAAACAAAAAGTGGTGCAATAACCACCGCCCACCCCGGTTTCACCCGCGTAACACAATTGGCTTAAACAGTCGTTGATCCCCATGTCGGATTGAAAGCAGGTTTCGCCAATAGGGGTACACACGCGCATGTTCACATCTTGACCGTATTGATCCATGGCGGTGATGGTTCCACAAGCGGTTCCGGCGGGACAATCATTGAGCTCATTACAAGTGTAAGAACATTGCCCCAGCACACCAATGGCGCTCAGGCACACCAATGAATTGCAATGGGCCGCTTCAGAACAAAGCGTCCCGTAATCGTTTTGCACACACATCTGCTCACCATTGCCGATGGTGGCACAATTGTAATTCATTCCCCCCGACGGATTACAATCATCGTGAACTGTACACCTTTCTGTACACATTCCAGTGGTTTCAGAAGGACGGCCCACACAAAAGCCTGAGCAGCATTCCGATGACGTCTGGCAACTGGAGCCGTAGGGCAAACTTCCATCCCCCTCGCAAGGTCCGTTATCCTCACCGCTTCCACTGCCCTCCGAGCTGCCATTTGAGGTACCGTCAGAGGTACCGTCACCTGCATTGCTGCTCCCGGAACCTTCAGGCTCTTTACAGAAACCGAAGTCACAAACTTGTGAGCCAGGGCATTGGGCATCATTGCTGCAGGTGGTATCTTCATCGTCAGGATTTTCGGCCACGCAAATGCCATTGGAACAAGTGCCCCCTTCGCACATGATATCGCTCACACATTGCCTGTTCACAGGCACGCATAAACCCGATTTACAGACTTCATCTTTTTGACATTGGCCGGTGGTCTCACATGGCGTCAACGGTCGGCAAGCACCTCCAACACAGAAATGTTCCGAACTGCAATCTTGATCTACTTTGCAAGCGGCCCGACAGGCACCCAAATCACAGACCTCTTGTGGGTCGCAAGCGCTTGCACAGCCATCCTGAAGGTCGACGCCCACAGGGCCACAGCCAGCCCCGTAACAACCCACTAAAATTATAACGCTGAAGAGGACTTGCCGGTTGGTGAATTGGAATGATTCGTGTTTCATAATGACCTTAACCTTCTCTGTATCATCCGGGCGAACGCTGGCAATGCCCTCTGCCATCTACAAACCATGTTCTCATTGAAAAAATCACCTGGTTTGTTGGCTTTAATCGCGCCTAACCTGTTATAGTTTCGACGTCTGACGTAGTTTTCTCAAGGAGTGTTTACAGATGTCCATTAGGTTTTTTATTTCGGCTTGTGTCGCCCTCTTGTTTTTAGGTTGTACCGCGCCCGAAGCGGCGGCACCCAAAGAGAGTCATTACCTCCAAAATCAAACAGAGCCTGAAGACGAAACCGTAGATGCAGGCAGCGACGATGGAAGTGCAGACGGCAATACCGACGGCACGACGGACGGAAGCGCAGATGGTAGTACAGACGGTAGTACAGACGGTAGTACAGACGGAAGTACAGACGGAAGTACCGATGGCACCACCGATGGCGCAGAAACCGATGCGGGGCCCGTCACCGGCCCTGGAAACGGGGTGGATGTTCATTTGGGCATTGGCACCATCACTTTAGGCGATACCAA
>CAZZDT010000718.1:0-3010 GCA_964652435.1 uncultured Bdellovibrionales bacterium | reverse complement strand
GACAACGAACAAGTTAACAAGCTTAATGGATATACTTGGATTGATAAGCAGGAAGAAGGCGTGTCCATTCCTGTCGAGCGCGCCATGCAGGTTGTTGCCGCCGAGCTAGGAAACAACACCTGGGCCGCGATTCTTCCAAAGCCATTTTCACTCGAGGAAATGGGCATCACAGACGAAAGCCTTATTTTAGTGGCGCAAAATGCAGGCGCGGTTGAGCGCGGTGCGGCGATCTACGCAGCAAACTGCACCGGTTGCCATGGAGCAAACGGAGAGGGCTTAAGCGGGCCAAACCTTACGGACGCGTATTGGATCCATGGCGCAAACCCAACTGATATTTACACAACCATTCACGTGGGAATTGGCGCTAAAGGAATGCCTGCATGGGGCGGAGCACTCGGAGCCCAGGTGAAAGACGTCGTCGCGTATGTGCTAAGTGTGAAAGATACGAACAAGGCGGGCAAAGAGCCCCAAGGTGTGGATGCTGAAGGAAATGCTCCTTAAGGCGAGCGCGACGCTTATACAATTGAAGAGAAAGCCGGCTTAAGCCGGCTTTTTTTTTAAGGAGCGCGTTCGACCATACGATTCCCGATCCTATCCACCAGAACTCAGCCTGCACGCCAAAACATCTTGTTCTTCAGTTGCCTGGCTTCTCTAGGCGGGAACCCGTAGCCGTAAAAGCATCCCGAAGCATCTGGTGCGAACCGGCTAGAGTTTGCGTCAACAAGGCCACCAGCGCTCGAGTAAGCCCAGCAGGATTGATGTCCGCTCAGGCGCACATCATCCGTCGGGGACTGGATATGTGTCCGCTTGTGTCTGGTCTGGGGGCCCTGGGCAATTGCCCGGGACGAGGTAGCTTAATCGCTTAACCGTTGGAGAGCCGCGTCCAAAAGGTCCAGTGACGCGGCATCTTGTTCGTAGAACCCACGGATCCGGCCTGTTGCATCAACCAGTGCGAAATGAACGCTGTGGGCAGTATCAAAGGGCGTTGGTTCAGAAAGCGCGGGGTCCGGTGCGGCCTCTCCTGCAACTTCTCGATCTTTTCTGAAGAGCGCCTGATGAAACCCTTTAGTGACCAATTCTTCCATTTGGGCGTATTCGCCTCGAACGAACTGCCAAATCCGGTTATCCGCCCCAAAAGTGGTCCCAAAAACCTTTAAACGTTCAGGTGTGTCGGTCAGCGGGTCAACGGTGATCGATACGATGGATGCTGGAGCTTCACCCTCGTCGGGAATCCATTTTACCATTCGGTCCTGAAGTTGCTTCGTGGATTGAGCGAGCAGGGGGCAAGCGCGCGGGCAAGAGGTGAATATGAAGTTCGCAACCCATGGACGTCCATAAAGGTCCATAGTTCCAAAGGGTTTGCCATCTTGATTGACAAACGTCCACTTGGGTACCGCCCCATAATCGGGTAATTGCTTTAGCTCATTGGAGGCCACATAGAACATCAAACTGATCAGTCCGATGACCACTACCGCGTATCGTCTTGCATTCTTCATGAAGCCCCTCTAGCTGTTTCCCACAGTATAGAAAAGCCCAGCGGCCATTTTGCTGTAGTTCTGACATAAGCAAATGGACCGAAATCGTCCGGGAACGTTCAACCCGAGAATAATCCGGATAATGGGACTCCTTGACGCAACGTGACACTTGTTGCGGCCAAATGCACGATCGATTCGGCCTTTGATAGGTGGAACAACGTCCCACTGGTGGCTACATTCCGTTCCTTAAGGCTCCAATATTTGACGGTTTTTTCTTTTATTTCAACGACTTTTCAGATAGTTCTTTGGTGCCGATTTTGATTCATTTACGGGCCTCGGGCATTTGCCATTCGGCCCATGAAGTTGTACGAAGCCGGCAGGGCTCTTTCATGTGCCGGAGGCAAAGTGTCACCGAGGGGAGCCTTTTGTGTGGCGTGGAGTTTTACCACGTCGTTGCCGCACCGTTTGTCGCGGAGGACAGATAGAATGGCTCTGAACAAGCAAGTTTTAGGGATAACAACCCTCTTAATTGCCACCGGTCTTATAGGCTGTAACCCTGGCACACCTGCCACCAGTCAAGAACGAGGCGAAGTGCTTTACGCTGCCTGCGTATCCTGCCACATGGATAACGGCGGTGGGATGGCCCAAATTGGCGCGCCGGCAATCGCAGGCATGAGCCAGTGGTATATCGAAGCTCAACTTCGAAAATTTAAGGCAGGGATTCGAGGCTACCATCACGATGATACCGAAGGTCTCAGAATGAGACCCATGGCGCTTTTTCTACGTCATGAGGCAGATATCGTTGCTGTCGCGAAGTATGTCGCGAATATGCCGGCAATTGATACGACCGACACACTTGAGGGCGGAGACCCCAGTACTGGCAAAATGTACTACGCCACTTGTGCAACCTGTCACGGCGAAAACGGCATGGGGAACATAGAGCAGAATGCACCTGCGCTGGTCGGCCTAAATGATTGGTATATGCTCAACCAGCTCAATAAGTTTAAGCACGGCGTTCGAGGGGCGAATCCCAAGGACACAACCGGGGCAATGATGGCGCCAATGGCAATGACTCTGGCGGATGAAACTGCCATGAAGAGTGTGATTGCATACATTAAAACGCTGAAGAACTAATCGAGATTATTTGTACGGACGAGGTAACCTTAGATGATTGAATACTACACCGACGCAGTTTCCAGTTATGCAAGCAGCATCGACAATGTGTTTATCCTGATTTTCTGGATTACATTTGTTTGGTTCGTCTTGGCTGAAGCCATCTTTTTCGGCTTCTGTTTCGCGTTCCGGAAAAAGGAAGGCAAAAAAGCCCTCTACATCAGCGGCGAAGAGCCTGAGCAGAAGAAGTGGATTTTTTGGCCGCACATCGCCGTTTTGGTCTGTGATGTTTTCATTATCTTCTTCGCTGTACGGGTTTGGGTAGACGTCAAGCAGGCGCTTCCTCCTATGGAGAAAGAAGTTCGTGTGACGGCTCAACAGTGGGGATGGAACTTTCAGCATCCTGGAGCCGATGGGCAGCT
>CAZZDT010000717.1:0-3013 GCA_964652435.1 uncultured Bdellovibrionales bacterium | reverse complement strand
ATAGAACCGGAGCGGTTATCGCCTTGGCTCTTACGGTACTGCCCAAGAACCATGGTGTTTTTGTTGGCAAGCTTGGCAAACATATCGATGTGGCCTGTGCCTTCACCGTAGAGGGGCTGAAGGATAACCAGTTGCTCACAGCCAAGGTAACGCTTGAAGTAAGTGCGCACCTGGCTTTGAGTAGCACCAGACATATTGGCGGTCGCGCTCATCAGAACGGTGGTTGCGTAACAGGTACCGGCACCATCGCTGATGAAGTTACCGCCTTCAAAATCTACTGGCATGCGGAAGTTGTTGATGTCCCACTTGTTGGCAAGAAGTGCAGGGAAGGCATCATCGTAAAGACGTCCAGGATAGTATCGAACATCTACGAATCCCATTTTTCCATTTTGCTCAACCGAAAGCGGGCCGTAGTCGCGCATCCACATGGACTGTACTGGAAGCTGAACGGTGGTGACACCGTTGATAGAAACCCCTTGGCTTTGCATTTGGTATTTAAAATCGTTCAGAGACTGATTGCTGTCGTAAGCAACGGTTACGTCGGTGGTTACTTTGGCACTGCGGATGATGTCGGCGATGACATCAGGAAAGTTACCGGTCCAAGCGATAAGAAGGGCTTGCTTGGTTTCCCACTCGGCTGGAGTACGAACTGCGTTGGTTGGTGGCGCCGTAATGGCGAATGTACCGGGGTAGTTGTAGCGCTGGTCATTGCCCCAATTGAACAGGCCATCGCTTTGAGGCGTGACCGGTACCATTGGCTTTGGGTAAACCGATTGTTCTTCACGTTCCGGGGCTACTTCATTACCGGTTGCCTCGATTAAGTCTTTGGAGGTTTGACTTGGGTTTTTCTGGGGCAAATCGCCGCAGCCAATAAGTGACAATAGACCGATAGATACAAACATGCGGAGCGTGTTTTTCACGACTTCCTCCTCGGAAACGTTGTCTCGGGATAAATCCCCGAAAACGATGACTTTTAGTAGTAGGGCGACCCCCCTCTATAGAGGATCACCTGAGTTGTATAGGGGGAAAATGCGTAGAAAAATCAGCTAGATCATTAGCAACTTATCTACTGGGCTGTCGAAACTTAGAAAAGTGAGTGGGAATGCAGTGTTTGGCACCTTTGGCTTCTGTTTCAGCCGGCTCTGATCTAAGCTTTTGAATTGGAGGAATCCCATGGCAACAGGCCCCATCAATCGACCCACCGGACCTATCTTACCGGGGCTACCCCGGGCTGAAACCACACCGGTGGAAACGAGGCGCCCAGACGTTGCCAGACCGGGTGTTGCTCCGCCATTGGATCGCTTAGAGCGTACCGGTTCCAATCCAGCCCATCGTGATGTGGCCAGCGCCGGCCCCGCGGGTATGGCCCGGGTGCAAGGTTCTTTGCAGACGCCAGCGGTGGTGATGGACCCCGTTCAGCTTATGGGCCAAATGAAAGAGTGCGATCTCTCCGTAAAACTGCCCCTGAAGAGTACGGCGGATTTAGGTCGTTGGGTGAGCGTTCGTGAAGGTACCCAGGCCATGCTGCACTTGGCGGTGGTCGATGGCAAAATCGATTTTAAAAATACCAAATTCGAAATCAAAGATGACGAGGGAAAGGATTACTCGCTTGATGGTCCTTTGTGGCTGGATCCCGAGAGTGTTTACATCGATGACGATGGCCAGCTTCGGGCCAAGATGCCGTGTTTTCCCGATCCCAATATTACGAAAGCCTTGCTCGGCCCGGATGCCAAGAAGGTTCCCGATGACCCAGGTGAATTCTTGCAGCGAATCACGCAGGGCAAAGATGTTGCGTTTGAGGTGATGCCGGAAAACCGCGTTGGCGGTGCGGCTTCTGTGGGCGGTACAGCCAGTATGAATTCCACGTCTTCTGCAGTGGAAGAGTCAAACGAACCCAACCCCATTGATGAGTTTACGGATTTGGCGGGCTTAAACTTCTCTTTTGAAGGCGAGCTTAAAGCAGGGCCTATGAAGCTTGGCAAAGGTGCTTTGCTAAACCTTCGTGAGGGAACAAAAGTGACGGCCACAGGAACCTTGGCGGATATGAATGTCTCCATGGAAGCGCCGGTGAAGTCGCTGCAGCTTTCCCAAGGCGACACGCGCATTCAAAGTGGCAATGGCAATTTGAAGATGGACGTGCACTTCACGAAAAATGAACGTGAGGAAATGGGCGTCGATTTACAGATGCATGCATTTGAGCTCGAGAACTTCCAAATGCAGGCGGCAGCTTCAGAAGGGGCCAAGCGCCAAATTGGCATTGGCAAACTCGATATTGAAAACGAATCGGGCAATCCATTGATTACCATGCGCAGCGAGCCCGGCGGTGAAAGCCACATGGAAGTGGCCATTGACCGCATTGGGGTTGAAGACCTCACGGGGAAGATGGTGGTGGACGATACCCGCGGCGAACAGGTGGAGCTTAAACTTGGTCGACTGGCCGCCGGTTCTCAAGGGCCCATGAATGTGGAAGCCAGCTTGAAGATGAACTCTACGGAGGGCACTTTTTCGCTTTTGGCTGAAGCCGACAACGTGGATGCCGAGGTTGGCCGCTTGTGACTATTGGACGTCGGCAATTTCGACCTAACCCTTAAGAGTGGTCGAATTTCAGGCAGTGGTAGCATTGAGGTCACGCAAACCCCGGGTGAAAGCCGGCTGACAATGAAAGCCGAGCCCGGCCAGCCTTGGGCGATTGAAACGGATATTCACGATGCACACTTGGGCATGGAAACCGATGCGGCCAAGGTACACGCGGACTTAAGCGCGGATACTTTTGGAACCATTCATCTTCAGGAATTGGATATTTCTCCCAACGCACCGCCGGTGCTGGATGCCACGGCAGAGTTTAAAGTGGCTTTGGATGAACTCTCTGTGCCGCTTGGCCCCGACAATAAGATTTCATTGAAGAAGGGTACCGAAGGAACGCTGACCATTTCAGAAATGTCATGGAAAGAGGGGGATACCTCACCTGTGGTGGATGCAGAGCTTCGTCTCAATGTGGGAACCGATGCTTTGA
>CAZZDT010000716.1:0-3018 GCA_964652435.1 uncultured Bdellovibrionales bacterium | reverse complement strand
TTCAGAGTTAATTTCACCCTTCTGGAAAAACACGGTACCGACCTCAAACAACTTAACCGTGGTGGCCTGTTGTCTTTGATTGCGACTCAGCGAATCCAGAAGACCCGGCAAAAGGCTTGTCCGCATCGCACTGAATTCCTCACCAAGAGGGTTCATAATTCGAACAGTTTCGCCCGATGCCAAAACATCCCCTTGGTAAACGCTGGGGCTACCAAAAGCGTAATGAATCGTCTCATTGATACCTAATGCTCGAAGAGCCTGCCGAGCCACATCTGTCGCACGGCTCACCGACCCAATACCCACGACGGGACCACCCGTCGATGGTAAACACTCTGGGATGTTGTTGTACCCATAGCGACGAGCAAGTTCTTCAACAAGATCCCGTTCACGGGTCAGGTCCGGTCGAAAGCTAGGCGTTTCAAAACGCAACGCATCTTCATTCTTCGCAACACAACGAATATCAAGAGGCTCCAACAAACCCACAACCTGCTCGGCATTCATTCCTACGCCAAGAATCCGTTCAATCTGCTCGAGTCTCAAATTGACATCACCGACAATCGACCCCTTCTGAAAAGTTTTAAGGGTGCCTTTGGAAACTTCAGCGCCGGCTATCTCAGTCAGAATCTGAGCGCAGCGATCAATGGCCCGCTCGACCATTCCCGGATCTGCACCACGCTCAAATCGATGGCTACTGTCCGTATGCAATCGACATTTCTTCGAGGTCCGGCGGATCCCGGTAGGCTCGAAATACGCGGACTCCAACAAGACACTGGTAGTGCTGTCGGTTACTTCCGCTAACGCCCCGCCCATCACACCGGCCAACGCTACTGGCTTCACCGGATCAGCAATCACCAAGTCAGAGGCAGTGAGTTCGTGCTTCTCATCATTCAGAGTCTCGATAACTTCGCCATCTTCGGCGTAACGAACCACAATGGTTGGCAACCCTGCATCTTGCTCTACTCGCCCCATATCGAAAGCATGCAATGGCTGGCCGTACTCCAGCATCACATAGTTGGTAGCGTCGACGACATTATTAATGCTGCGCTGACCCGCCTGTTCTAATCGGCGAACAAGCCATTCAGGAGACGGTCCTATTTTGATATTACGCAAGGCACGTAAGGCATAACGAGGACATGCGCCGGGCTCTTTCACGATCACTCGAGCTTGACCGGCAACGTCTCCGCCCTTTTCCAGCAGCCGCCACTTTGTAGGCTTCAAACGAGCGCCCGTTGAGGCTGCCAGTTCACGCGCAATCCCAAGATGGGACAAACAATCAGGCCTATTTGGGGTAATCCCCAAAACCAGAGAAGGGCCCATGCCCACTGCTTCGAACACATCGTCACCAAGCGAGAGGCCGGCAGGCAGCTCCCACAAACCATCTACAATATCTTCAAGTCCGAGTTCCGAGCGGCCACAGAGCATACCCTCGCTGACGACACCGCGCATCTTACGTTTGCTAATTTCAAATCCCGGCAACTTTGCTCCGATTTGAGCGTAAGGAACAATCATCCCCTCCGTTACATTCGGGGCACCACAGACGACAGTGCGCAATTCTTTACCATCGTTAACCTTACAGACTTGAAGCCGGTCTGCATCCGGATGTTTCTCAAGCGATTCAACGCGAGCAACAATCACCCCACTGACGTGTGCGGCGGGGTTGATAACCTCTTCAACCTCTATTCCTGCCATGGTCAAGTTATGCGAGAGTTCTTCTAAAGAAGGTAGGTCAACGAACTCGGAGAGCCATTCCAGACTAACTTGCATGCTCAAGGTCCTTTAAGAGTTGATTAGCAGATGTGCCTATACTGCGGCAGAAGTTAACGCCCGTTAAATTGGTCCAAAAACCGAAGGTCGTTTTCGTAGAAGAGTCGGATATCGTCGATGCCCCAACGCAACATTGCAATTCGCTCAACCCCCAGGCCAAAAGCAAAGCCTTGAACCTCATCGGGGTCATAACCAACCGCCTCAAGAACCGCTGGGTCCACCATGCCCGCCCCGAGAATCTCAAGCCACCCGGAACGTTTCTCTGAACGAAACATCACATCGACTTCCGCGGAAGGCTCGGTGAATGGGAAAAAGGATGGGCGAAAACGAAGCTCCGCATCCGGTCCAAACAACTTAATCGCAAGTTGCTTCAATACACCCTTGAGGTCAGCAAAGGTCGCCTTATCGTCGATCCACAAACCTTCGATCTGGTGAAAAACGGGAGAATGCGTGGGGTCCACATCATCGTTGCGAAAAACCATTCCCGGAGCCACAATTCTCACAGGAGGCTTACGCTCCTTCATGGTTCGAATCTGAACATTCGAAGTATGGGTACGTAAAACAACATTCTCCGCAACGAAGAAAGTGTCTTGCATGTCGCGCGCCGGATGGTCGGGCGGCATATTCAGGGCTTCGAAATTGTACCAATCGTGCTCGATTAAAGGTCCGTCGGCCACCGAAAAGCCAATGGCCTTCAATGCGTCCAGAATATCTTCTTGAACCTGTGCCAACGGATGTGCCGCGCCGGGAAAATTCCATCGACCGGGAAGCGTCACATCGCAACCACCTGCCTCGAGTTCGGCCAGTTCTCGGGCGTCATCTAGGCGCTTAACAGCATCGACTAACGCTGCCTCGATCTTGGTTTTGACTTTATTGATACGTTGGCCGGCTTCTGGGCGTTCATCCTTGGGCAGATCGCGCAAGGAGCGCATCATGGTGCCAAGTGAGCCTTTTTTGCCGACTGTTTCTGCGCGTAGTTTGGCCACAGCATCGTTCGTCTTGGCGCGCCGCGCCTTCTGAACTGCTGATCGTTCGATACGCTTTAACTCTTGTTGGAGCTCCATGCCACCACACATCTACTCCCGGACTGGGAACGAGAGTGCTCGCAGCCCGGGGAGGAAAGAGCCGATTTGCTGATTTATGCCAGGTTCTGCTTAGCCAGACCGACAACTGCTGCAAATGCCTTTGGCTCGTTAACAGCCAGATCCGCCAATGCACGACGGTCCAATTCAATGCCACCCTTTTTAAGGCCAT
>CAZZDT010000715.1:0-3018 GCA_964652435.1 uncultured Bdellovibrionales bacterium | reverse complement strand
TCAACAGTTGTTGTCAAACCGAGGCCCGCTGTCAGGTAGATGTCATAATCAAGTAGAACGCCGTAGAGTTCGAACTTACCGTAGAGTGCAGAGAACTGAGCGCTCAACGCACCGAAGTAAGTCATCTGCTTCAGGTCAACTTCTTCTGGAGTGAGTGTTTCGTACGTATAAACCTCGTAAACCAACGCTGAATAAAACGGTGCAATCGCGTAAGGAATGCTGGTCGCCAATTCAATCGTGAAGTTTTCACGAAGGTGATACGCCAACGAGAAACCGCCACCGACATAACCCACAAACTTTGGATTCATTGCGGTGAAAACAAATGGCGTAATCTCAAACTTACCCTTTTTAGAGTAAGCTCGTTTTTGAACAACGTAGATAGACTCATCTTCAGCAACCAACGCCCGAGTCTTAGGACCATCATCAAGTCCTAGATCAAGTGTCGTATCTGGCGCCGCAAGATCATCATCTTGAGCCCAAGTGGTAGCGGGTACGGCCAACGCCGCACACAAACCAACCAAGGCCACAACTCTCATTACATATGTGTGTGTCGTCTTAATCATCATTTAGAACACCAGGAAGTTGAGGCCAACGTTCGCGAAAACGTAGCGTGACATGTAGGTCTGCTCATCACCAACCGCTGCATTGGCAGTAGGCCGGTAGTAGAAGTCAAACTTGTCGAAGTACATCAAACTACGAACTTCCGCTCGCAGTGCGATCCAATCCATAATGAAGATCTTCAAACCGCCACCGAAAGTCAGGTGGGGCTTAACGCCTGTCTCACCTGTATTCAGAACGTAGTCCGTTGGCTGTTGTCCCACAGCTTGTGCCGTAATCGTCTTCACGCCGTTCACGCCTGCTCCAAGCAGACCGTAGAACTGCAGGTTCACGTCGTATTCACTAACAACGTTTACCTTGCCGTAAAGAGGTGCCCACATCGCAGATACAGAAGCCATCCAAGTGATTTGCTTGTAGTCTGGGACGTAAGGCGTAACGTTTCCATTTGGACACGTTGTTGGATCTTCGGCACACTTCGATACCTTGTTGCCGATGATTCCCTGTGGACTGGTCACGATGCTTGTCAGTGAACCTGCCGCATAACCAGCAGAAACGTTCACCGCAATCGTGTCGAGCAGGCTCACACCAACTTTGTCATCTGAAAAGTTGTATGTGAAATCGAGCAATCCTCCGATGTGAGACGAGTATTTATTGATCATACTCGACGCTAAGAGGACGCCCACCTCCCCATGCCCCGCAGGGTGGAAATCGATATTCAGAATTAAGGACTCATCTGATAACGCGAAGTCACCAAAAGGGTCTTCCGAATACTCGGGTGCATTTGAATCAGCCAATGCCGTAGTGGCACTGAATAAGAGAGCTAGAAAGACTGACGCGATACGCACGCTGCCTCCTGCTAAGTTATGGGACACATGTAAGGTAAAGTGCCCCAAGTCTAGGAAAAGCAACTGTAACGATTCCCTTTAGAACGTGTCGGAATTACCCGACTTTTACAGTTAGCTGGCTTCGAGGCGGGATCAGTAGCAAATGTTCCCAGCACCCGCAATGTGGAACCTCACAGAAAATTGGAACTGTATAGGGATTGACCTTACAAACTGTAGCCAATTCACACGCCCCATATGGCCCCATTCTGGACGCAATGCGTTAAAACGCCTAACACTTGGTTATTAAACGAATATTGTTCGGTCTGAACGAGGGCTCAAAATCCTCCCAACCCAGCACATCCAAGCCCGCTGAGCCCCAATCTTTAGGTTCGATTCGATCTCGCTTGCGCCGATCGTTAATAAGAGGCACACCGGTTACGTACAATTTCTAAGGAATGTCATGAGTCAGCTCAAAAGTATTTTATTGGAATCAGACAACCGCAACCGCGTGATCGGGGATTGCGTAAATCTTGTAGAATCCGAGGTTGCAAGCAAATCCGGTCTCGGCGGTATGGCCGTAAAAACTGCTTTTGGCGTCATTAAGAAGCTCAACCCGCAAATTATTCACATGGCAGTGAACAAGCTCATCGATGATTTTGTAGAAGCCATGGACCCGTTTTATGCAGACTTCCAAACAGCCGGCTCTTCTAACTTAGAATCTCATTGGATTGGGAAACGGACTGAATTGGCGGATGCTCTTCTTGGCGTGACCGACAAGCGTATCTTAAAGGCGGAAAACAAAACCATTAAAAAGGCCTACAACAAGCTGCGCCCCGCCGGTGCCAAACATGTGGAAGCGTCTATCCCAGGAATCGCACAAGTCGTCTCAAAATACGTTTAGCTTGCGATGAACTCAGTGGGTTTATTTCTGACGCCTTCTCAACCTAAACTTCATCCAAAACAAGGGTGAGAACAAAAGTAGATTCAAGAGCTGAGTGGCCAAAGATGGTGCCGGTCCTAAGGCATTGCAACATCCGGTGCTTTCAGCTGTTTCTCCTCCACCGGTATTTCCGCCGCCATTGCCCAGTTCTCCAACTGGACCATTCGTTGGCCAACAACGACCACCGGAACCGACCGCAAGGCATTCAAAACCACCGTCCAGAACGCCATC
This sequence comes from uncultured Bdellovibrionales bacterium, assembly GCA_964652435.1. Taxonomy (GTDB): domain Bacteria; phylum Myxococcota; class XYA12-FULL-58-9; order XYA12-FULL-58-9; family JABJBS01; genus JABJBS01. The sequence goes on along the minus strand of CAZZDT010000715.1, from coordinate 465 downwards.
TCCATCGATATCTTGCTCGCCCTCAGGGCATCCCACTTGGGTGTTTGCATCGCAAGTGCGGCTGCATGCACCCTCACCCTGATACTTCAAACACAGCCCACTGTCGCAATCAGCATTCACAATGCACCTTAAACCAAGACCGGCCAAAGCTTCTGCTTCCGCCGGCACACAACCCTCTCGATCGTTACGACAGCAAACCTGCACACTGCCATCGCAGTTGGCATCATTAAAACCAAACTGAAAGCATGACTCAGAGGACGCACAGTCCCCATCTCCCGTACACTCAGCAAAACAACGCGAGGCCGACTCATCCCCAAAATTATAACAACCATTGCCCGAGTCACAGATCGACTGCTCAGGAGAAACACAAGACTGACCTTTGGCTTGAATATCGAAACAGCCCCCATAAGGCTGCTCTGGCGTAAGCCCCACACAATTGCCATTGGCATCTTGTCCAGAGCAGCA
>CAZZDT010000714.1:0-3021 GCA_964652435.1 uncultured Bdellovibrionales bacterium | reverse complement strand
CACATCTTCATCGAGCTTATGAAACTCAATACCCGTGCGATTTTCTTTGCTTGAAGACCACTTCACAATGCCTTCGCAGGTGACAGAGTGTTCTTCCTCAAAGAACTTAAGCTTGGAAGTCTTTATCTGAAATCGCAGCGCGACCACATCGTTCACGCTGACATCCGAATTAAAAGCTAAGCCAATTCCCGACACCGATAAATCCCAGCAGGTCGAGCTGAACTTCCTCTTATCAATTTGATAAAGAACCTCGGTGCTCATGGGGATTCTCATGGTGTCGCGCTCTTCAACCATCCGAGTCTGTGTGGGATCGAATAACTTCAACACCCCCGCGTAGTATTGGCTCCATTGCTTATTCTCGCCATGGGACAGTCCACCCGACATCTTCTTCAGATCAAGTTCCTTCAGCTTCGCCAATTGCTTGCGAATCGTTGAAACCATTTTTCGGGTTAACTTGGCCATCTCTTCTCCACAGGCAACTTCAGACTGCCCTTCTACTCATTCTACCCTTGAGCCCGCAACTTTTCAATTTCCTTGCTAATTCAGGAACTTAGAGGCCTTCTCCCCAAAAAACAGGTTCCGGATTCAATTGGACGCCAAATTGTTCCATCACACCTTCTTGCACCAGGGTCACCAAAGCTTGGATTTGGGCGGCTGTCGCTTCACCTCGGTTCACAATGGCCAGACAATGATTCGTCGACAGCCCCACAGCACCGTCACCAAAACCCTTTGGGAACCCTGCTCTATCCATGAGCCAAGCTGCCGATAATTTGAAGCGACCATCTTCCTGCTCGAAACAGGGCATTTGTTCATCTTCGATGCCACGCTTTTTCAACTGCTCTCGAACCTTCGAAACGACATCCGCAGAAACAATGGGATTAACGAAGAACGAGCCGGCACTTTGGTGATTTGGATCATTGAGATCGTAAATCATGGACTTCTTACGCCTGAGCGCAATCACTGTTTCTCGCAGCGTCTTCAAGTCGCGGCAGTCCGCACCGCAGGCCCGAATCAACTCTGGATAACGAGGAGCCGCCGCCGGTCCCAAGCTCAATCGTAAAATCACGTGGGTCACGATCTCATGTCTGAGATGGCCTTTTTTGAAATGGCTGGAGCGATATCCAAACCCACAAGCCTCCCGTGGATACTCACTTAATGTTCCATCAAGCTTGGAAACGCAGATAACCGATTCAATCACCTGATCGGCTTCCTGCCCGTAGGCCCCAATATTCTGGATAGGAGCCGCCCCCATGCACCCCGGAATGCCGCTCAGACATTCAACGCCGGAATAACCATTTTCCACGCAGTAATCGACGAAATTGTCCCAAACACAGCCGGCACCTACTTTTAATACCACCGACTCATCCGAGCGCTCCAAACACTCAATTGCCTGATTTTGCAGTACTAATACCAGAGCATCCACCCCGGAATCGGACACCAAGAGGTTACTTCCACCCCCAAGTACCAAAACCTCCAGCTTCTGTTCTTTGGCCTCTTCAAGGGCCAGCCGAATCTCTGCAGTCGTCTCAACACGTGCCAACAAACGGGCCGGTCCACCTACCCCCAGGGTCGTCAGGGCAGCCAATGGGATCTTTGGCTCCAATTGTAAATCACTCATATTTGGTTCCTGACGGCGGATAAAACCACAGCCGAATCTCGAAAGTTCGCTCTCGAACGTCGATTTAACCCGCCAGCCTTTGTAAAGGAAGGGTTTAGACGTATTGTATAACCATATCAGGCAACTTGACAGTTAGGGGAACAAGATTCTATTGCGCGAAGCACTGCGGCAAGTCCAAGCCGTCAACAACTTCGGGCTCGAAGAAAACTGGTAAGTATGATGCAAAGACAATTGAAGATTTTAGTTCTCGGATTCCTCACCCTGATATTCGGTGCCTGCACCCAACCATCAGCTCCTGAACCAACTCAAGAGCCTGAACAAATCAAAGAATCAAAAGAGCTCGTGATTTATTCCGGTCGAGGTCAGGTTCTCATTCAAAACCTAGTGGACGACTTCGAAGCCGAAACAGGAATCAAGGTTAACGTTCGATACGACAAATCCACCCAAGCTCTGGCCTCACGACTGGTCAGTGAGAAGGGTCAAACCCAGGCAGACGTCTTCTTCGCACAAGACTCTGGTTACCTGGGAGCGCTGGCTGCAAAGGGAATGCTCGAGAAGCTACCAGAAAATGTCTTAAGCACGGTTGCCGAATACAACCGCGACGCAAATGGACACTGGGTTGCAACGAGTGGCCGCGCTCGTGTTCTGGTGTACGACCCACGAAAATACACAGAAGAAGACCTACCTGCATCACTCACAGAATTGGCTAAACCAGAGTTTGCCGGTTTAGTTGGTTGGGCGCCAAGCAATGCCAGCTTTCAAGCACACGTCAGCGCGTTGAGACACCTCTGGGGTGAAGAAAAAACCAAGAAGTGGCTGGAAGATATGTCCAAAATCCAACCCCGTATTTACCCCAAGAACTCGCCACAAGTACGCGGCGTATCTTCAGGAGAAATCGCAATCGGCTGGGTAAACCATTACTATCTCCACAAAATCAAAGCGAGTGACCCAAAGCTCGAAGCCAAAAACTACAGCTTTAAAGCAAGCGGCGATGCGGGTAACCTGATGATGCTGAGCGGAGTTGGCATGGTACAAGGTGCAAAGAACAAAGAGTCGGCTTTGAAATTCATCAACTACCTTTTGAGCCCTAAAGTTCAAGCGCGTTTCACTGCAGAACTCTACGAATACCCAATGCATCCAGAAGTGAAGCCTCACACCAATCTGCCAGCAATTACTGATCGCATGGTACGCGTTAACCAAGAGTACCTTGCGGATGTTGGGCCTACTCTAGCCCTACTACGAGAACTTAACCTTCAATGATTGAGGAAGCCACGAGAACCCATCGCTTTAGCAAAGCGCTACCAACCGTTCTTACGGTTGGATTGATTCTCGTGGCTGTTCTGGTTCCCATCGGCGGGTTAACCCTCGCCATGCTGGAACCGGCAGATTTATTTGAAACGCCG
>CAZZDT010000713.1:0-3028 GCA_964652435.1 uncultured Bdellovibrionales bacterium | reverse complement strand
AGCCATCGGTTGCGATGACTGTCCAAGCGACTTTGAGTGTGTTTTACCCGAAGGCCCTTAGATTCTTAATTGCGGCAACAGAGAACGCCGCCCCGGTCCTGATTCCCCACACTGTATCCATCGTACGAACATGAGTTATTCGGGCAACCATCCTTGGTAACCAAAGCTCCCTCTCCAAAATGACTGTCGTTTCCACCCAGGCATTGCCATGGGCCGTGGTTCGGCTCCGCTTCATTGTAGCCACATGAGTTGGGCTGAGTACTGGCAAGTGCTCGCGTGAGCGGTCCGCAGTTTTGTCCGGGGCTCAGCTCGTTGCCTAAGTTTCCACAGCCGAAAACATCGTTGGCTTCGTCGCTGTCGTCGCACATCGTGTTGTTGGTGCTGTTTTGGTAAACGGCAAAGAACACACCTTTATTGGGTGTGCCGGGAGCCACGGCATCGGCGCAGCCATTGGGACTCTTTTCAGTGACTTCTTGATGGCCTTGGCAAACATGCCAGCCCGGCGCGCATAGGTCAGCGGCGCTGCAGCCAAATCCGTTTGGATTTCCGGAGTTGTTTCCGCTTTGGTGCCCACACTCTGGTTCAAGGTCGTCGCGGGTAACGCCGCCGATGGACCAACCACCGGAGCAAGCGGCAATAAGGGGGTAATCATCAATGGAGAGAAAACCATCTCGCTGACCATCGGCGCAGCCCGCCTCGGGTTGAGCTGGAATGCAGCTTCCGTTTTGGCAATAGTGATCAGCGAGGCAAGGTGTACCGTCTGGATAGACACCAACCGATGGATTGCCTGACTCGCAATCGGAGATGAACTTACAAAGACCGGCTTGGGCAAGGGTAACCGATGTTGTTGGGCAACCTTCTTCACTGGCTTCCACACATACGCCGGGGGCAATGCAACGGTTTTCGGTAATGTCTGTGGTTTGTTCATAATCACAGCTTGAGCTGCCATCGGCGCCATTGTTACCGGTGAGTTCAATGCTCTCGTAGTCTTCGCAGCTGATGATGCCGCATGCATCATCGTCGTCTAGCGTAACCACCAAGCCATCAATGCATGCCTGACAAATGAGATAATCATCATCTTCACTGCACGGAACATCCTCTTCGATTTCTGGCTCTGGTTCTGGCTCGGGCTCTTCTTCGGGAATTTCAACTGGAGCGCTTTCCAGCTCGGATAAATCAACCACCACCTCGGTTTCACGGTCGGGCTGAATGTAGATATCGTCGATGAGAACTGAGCGGAGGGTATAGCCATCGGTGCTTAGGGTGTTAACCGTAACCTCCCAAAGTCCAACGGGAACTTGCGTTAGGGACAAACGGGTTTCCGGAAACTCTACGCTTGCCAGTGCATTCTGAGGGTTTCGTGAAGAGAACATAAGCACTTCTACTTGTCGTTCTTGCTGATGTGCATTGAGCACTCGAGCCACAAGTGTGCCGTCGTTGCTGTGGAGGCTGTCTTGGCTGCAGCCCGTAAGAACAAGCGCTGCGAGCATGGTGGAAAGAAATCCGATTCGTTGTGGTGTCATGGTGATCCCCTGGGCGTAAAAAGAACCAAACTGAATAGTAACTCAGGCAGGATTTACTATTTGGAATATTCGTAATCGTCAAGAAGCCGGGGAAATCCGGGTCATTTTGTTGAAACGAAGTGTTCGATTTTAAAGAGCAAATAGAGCTCAGAGATCCCGCTCTCCATTTTTTTAAGAATCTTCAGATTATTTATGAAGTTCTCAGAGGGCTGCGGCAACTCAGAAGGCACACTCAAAGTATTGGAGCCTGCATGAGCATGATTGTCTTGATTCGCCGTTGCCTCTTTTTGTTTTCTCTCGCCACCGGATTGCTGCTTGTTGGGGGCTGCTCCAGCGGGGATGAGCCAGGGGCGTTGGGTACGCAACCGGCTGATGAAAATGCCCAGGGCGATACAGCTCCCAATGATACGGATCTAGAGGATGAAGACCCAGATTCTTTAACCAATCCGTCAAATCCCGATGATGGTTCCACAGATCCTGTGGACGATGCAGAAGAGGAAACTGAGCCGGGCGGCGATGATTTGAGTGATCCTACCAGCGATGGTGAACCAAACGATGAGCAAGATGTAGATTCAGATCCCAGTGATGATTCCGCAACGGACTCAGACCCTTTGGACCCCGTGGACCAGCCAGAGGAAACGGACACAACCACCCCCGACGATGAAGACGGTGCCAATGATTCTGCTGCACCGGAAGAATCAGGCCTACAGCGTGTGATTTATTGGGGCCAAAATGGCTACGGGAGCACCGACCCCAACTCAAACAACTGGGAAAGACCTTTAGGTGAAACCTGTGAAAGCGGCGACTACGATGTTGTGGTTCTGGGTTTTGTGCCTTGGTACTTCGATACCCGCAACCCAGGTGATTTACCGGGAATGAATTTTTCATTTCACTGTGAAACCGCGTTCGATGGCTATGTGTCTTTATTGCACTGTCCTCAGATTGCTCAGGACATTGAAACTTGCCAATCCCTGGGTGTGAAAACACTCATGAGTTTAGGTGGAGCGGTTGGAACCTATACTTTCACGGACAATACCCAGGCCCGAGAATTTGCCCATACGGTTTGGGACATGTTTCTTGGAGGAAGCGACGAGAACTTGCCACGGCCCTTTGATGACGTGGTTCTCGATGGTGTCGATTTGGATATTGAAGCCGGTGGTGTGAATTACCACAGCGCTTTTGTAGATGAACTCCATGGTCTGATGGATTCTGGAACCAGAGATTACATCGTTGCGGCTGCACCTCAGTGCCCCATGCCCGATGCGAATTTGGGACCGGTTCCCGGTTCCGCACTGGGTGATCACCCCGACAAGTTCGACCATCTCTATATTCAATTTTACAACAACTACTGTCGCTACAATCACGCAGATCCTACTTGGTTCAACAGCGTATTCGATGAGTGGATGAGCTGGTCTGTATCCAACAATGGACCTGAGATTTTTGTGGGGCTCCCGGCGGCTCCCTCGGCAGCGCCGGCCGGCGGCTTTGTAGAGCGCGATGATTTA
>CAZZDT010000712.1:0-3036 GCA_964652435.1 uncultured Bdellovibrionales bacterium | reverse complement strand
TCGGGCCCGCTCTTGTATTGCTCTGACCTGGCTGACTGCCTTCTTTTCAGCCTCTTCAACAATCGAATCAATCAGCTCTTGTTTGGCTTCTTCTGCTGTCAAACCGGCCAAGCGGTTCAGTTCCTGATCACACTGAAGCATCTTTTCTTCAGCTGCTTTGAGCGTTTTCGCTGCAGTAGCCTCATCCTTACCCATCTTCTCTTCGCGGGCTTGGAGCGCTTGGGTTCGGGATTCTAATTTCTTGATGGAAGCTTCTAACTCGAGTTCCTGCTCTTGAAACCGCGCCTCAGTCTTTGCCCATACGGCACGTTGCTCACGCACTTCTTCGTCATGGGTTTCTTGAACTTTAAGCAGAGCCTCTTTTGCTTCGAGTTCAGCCGCCTTCATCATTTGGCGCTTGTCTGACTCGACCTCGCGGCGCAGCCGCTCCACTTCCTCTTCGAAAGTCTGCCCTTTGGCTTTCAACCTAAAGTGGTAAAGCAAACCGCCTACAAAACCGGAAGCCACCACAATCAACAACGACTGAGCCCAATCGACCACCGCCGTAACCTCTCTATCATTAACACCGAGGAGTGCCCTGTGCCCTGGTTTCACCCAAAGCTCAGCCCCCCAAGGGGATGGCTCTCAACTCCGTGACAATCCAATGTACCGGATGGTCATGCACCTCTGTGGGCACAGCCTCCAGCACCTGACATTCAAAACCGAATCCAACGACCTTTCCCTCAAACAATTCAAGGGTTCGGTCATACCACCCGGCACCATACCCCAGTCTCCCACCGTTCAGCCCAAAACCCAAGCCAGGAACAACAATCAAATCGAGGTCTGCGACGCCATTGGTCGCTCTTTCGGGCTCTAAAACACCGTAGGGCCCCTTCACCATAGACGCCAGCGTATCCACTGGTCCCCAAGTCAGCGATCGGCTTGCGTTGTCCATCTTTGGAAAAAAGACCCGGCGCCCCGAATCCGTCAAATCAGCAAACAAAGGCGTGGTGTCGATTTCACTGCCAATTGAAGAGAAAACTCCAATATTTTCGCAGTTCAAGAGCAGTTCAGACCCAAGCAGCATATCTGCCGCCTGCTGAGAAAAACGCTGGTGCTCTTGCTGCGTCAACAAAGCGCGCTTTTGCTTCATATTTTCGCGTAATAACGCTTTATCCATCTAGAGAAGTCCCGTCGTGCCCAGCACGGGCACTCATTAACAAATACCATTTTTAGGATAAAACCGAATGGGGCCCCGCCCTGGCCGTTCGCTCTGGGCATATGAACCTGGGTAACCAGGTGGGCACAGCCTCTGGGGCATTAGGCGTCCCGGTACTAGCCGGGCTGGCACACCGCCCCACGAATGGCCGTTCCCTTTTTTGTAAATATTGGTTCACGCGCACCGAAGAGCTTGCACGAACCGGGCAGGGTTTGGAGCCGAAACTCCCCCGGCTGAGTCACAAAGCAGTCCGTTCATCGACGGCTGGTCATGCCTCGATCCCATATTCTAGGATCCAAACGCTTTGGTCAACGGCAAACCCAGGTTCAAATCAGGGGTAAATAAAGTTCTCCAACCTTTTGAAGCATTTTCGAACGAATATTTGAGAGAATATTGCAGGAGATCGGATACGAGCCTTATTCGACTTCTTTGCCGCCCTTTTCAACTTCGACGGTCTTATCCTCAATCTCAGGCTTTAGCACCTCTTTGAGGTTGTCGGTGTCTTTCACGAGCGTTTCATCGGGCTTTTCTTGGTCCTTAAAGAGCCTCATATCCCGCTGATCGATGACAACTTCAACCCGCCGATTACGAGCGCGTCCCTCTTTGGTTTTGTTATCTGCCAACGGGCGAGTCTCCGCATGCCCCGTTAGAACAAAACGCTCTGCGGGTAATTTACCCTCTTTCAGCAATTGGTGGATGACCGAAAATGCACGAGAACCCGATAGTTCCCAGTTCGATCGAAAGCGCCCACCGCTCATCGGTTGATTATCTGTGTGACCCGACACCGTGATGAAGCCACGAATCTCCGCCAAAGAATCCCGTATACGTTTTGCTACCGGCATAAACGCCTTTTTCAAGTCCGCGCTACCGGCCGAAAACGAACCACTCTGCAGGATACGAACGGTAATCATCTGGTCGACGATTTCAAGTTCAACCTTTCGGTCCATGATTTCGGGAGCTAAAAGTTCTTTGAGTTTATCGGCATCATTCAGAGTCTTTTGCCGCATCTTGGCCTTGATTTTATCGGCTTGGTCCAGAATCTCGTCGATACTCACGTCCTTGAGCTTTACACTGGGTTTAGCCCCCAGCCCTTTAGACATCCCTTCGGCCATTGCTTTAAACTTCTGTACATCCAGCTGAGACATACTCAAAAGCATCACAAAAAAGCACATCAACAGTGACATCAGGTCAGCAAAAGTAACAACCCACAACGGAGCACCCTGGGGTTCGTCCTCTTCTGGGGGCGCAGGTGGGCCGTCATCCAGCATCGGCGGAGGCAACTTAACCTCGTCCTTCGGATCTTCGCCTGCCTCTTCGGCTTCTGTACTGGCCACTTTTTCTTCGGCCATATGCTCCCCACGTCATTGCGCTGAATGCAGCACCATCTTATGACGGCATCGCATACGCAACAACAGAATCGACGTGTTAGATTCTAACTTTAGTCTTTCGCGCTTCAGTCGATATGGTGTCATGGGATTGCGCCGCCACGGGGAGCCATGGCACTTTAATGTTACTATCGCCAAAGGAAAGCGGTGAGCGATTCGGAAGAAACAGGCAAGCCTAAAAAGGCTGCTAAGACCGCGAAAAAGCGGACAAAAAAGGATACGGAAGAGAATTCTGCCCGCCCAGACGCACCGGTTCGTAAAAAAACGAAGAAAAAAGCGTCCAAAAAGACTGTCACGGGGGCCACAAAAAAGACCAAGGCCGGCACCAAAACAGATGATACGGGGAAAAAAGCGCCAGCGAGCGACGAAGCCCAGAAGAAACAATCCGCCGGCAAAAAGAAAAAGAAGTCCAAGGCAAAGCGTACTAAAAAAACCGCCGAACCAGTGGTGGCA
>CAZZDT010000711.1:0-3039 GCA_964652435.1 uncultured Bdellovibrionales bacterium | reverse complement strand
AGAAGAAGCACCAGCTGAGGAAGCTCCAGCTGAGGAAGCACCTGCCGAAGCAGCACCCGCTGAGGAAGCATCAGCCGAGGAAGCACCAGCTGAAGTCGCACCGGACTTAGAAGACTTAGAACCTGTCGCGGCGCCGGTTGAAACACCCGCGCCAGCTCAGTCCTTTCAAATCTCTTTCGATGGTTACTTAAGGGTTGAAGCGGCCAGCATTATTCCAAATCGGTTTGTCGGAATTTCAATGCCATCCAGTGAAGCAAATCCACCGAACGTAGGGCGTAACGATGGTTTTGCGTTAGGAGATGCTCGATTGAATATGCGCGCAACTTATGGGGATAACCTCTATGTTCGACTGGGTTTTGACGGGGCTTTGGCTCACTACCATGACGACGGTGCAACCGTGGGTTCATTGAAGACGGGCTTGAAAGATGCGTACATGCGCTACTCCATGGGTGAGTCCACTCAGATTTACGTGGGACGCTTTAAGCCACCTTATGACATGGAAGAGCTGACCAGTGTGAAAGACCAACAGTTTGTTCATCGCTCGGTTGAGTCTCGTGGGGTTTCACGCCACGAAGGGTATTGGGCTGATATGGACGGCATGGGCGTGGGGCGCCAGATTGGCTTGATGGTTTCAGATGCGGCGCTCTTCGATCTTGGTTTTGCTGACTTCGGTTATGCAATTGCACTGACCAACGGCAACAGTGGAGATGCAACGGTAAATGATAACGACTTACCTGCACTTTACACACGCGTCGGGCTCACCTGGGGTAAGGCGGCCACAAGTGGAGATGAAGAAGGTCCTGCGACCGCGAGTCAAATGAGTAATGGCGGAACGCTTGGTATCAGCGCCTCTGTAAATCAACTTACGGAAGGGGATGCACCGGACCGTTTTCAGCAGCGCGTGATCGGTGCTGGTCTTGATTTCAGTGCAAATTACAGCGGTCTTAAATTGCAAGGGCAGTTTTTGTTTACGCAGACAACTTATCTTCGTAACCCAGCGGACTTTAGCGAGATTGCCATGGGTGGACATGCGCAAGTTGCTTACGAGATCATGGATGGTCTCGAATTGGGATATCGATTTGGTTTCTACGACCCACGCATGACCACAACAGAAGGTGTGGACACTGTGGATATGGCTGCTTACGATCAGGTCATGCATCATACTGCGGGTGTGCGTTATCGTTGCTCAGACATGCCTGTGTTAATCTTGGGTGAATTCACGCACGCTGGAGAATCATCGAGCCGAACTGTTAACAATGACCGTGTTGAAGCTGCGGTACAGGTAACTTTCTAATGAATTGTCGTATAATCATGGTGGCACTTCTCCTATTGGGAGGAGGCTTAACAAGTTGCAGTGATGAAGGGCGCTCTTACGCCGGACGTGTTAATTCGCCTATGGAGTTGATTGGTGGACCCGGAGCGCTTGGTGCGGTGGGTGATTACCTTTTGGCGAACGATAAAGTTCGCGTGATTATCCAGGATAAGGGTTGGTCACGTGGGTTCGGTGTTTTTGGTGGAGGTATCATCGACGCCGATATCGTTCGGCCGGGCACCCAGTCGGATGCCACTGGCGGTTCTGGAAAAGATAACTTCGGTGAGTCTTTTCCTGCATTCTTTCTCCAAGCCTTTGACGTTGAAAATCAGACCATCCGCAATGATGCCTGTGGTGGCTATTGCGGTATGGGTGAGGTGTGTGTGGTGGATGCTGCAGGCGCTGCGGCTTGTTTGCCGGAGGCAGAAGGTTGTGCCGGTTGTTTTGGCTCCAACGCTTGTGTAGCGGCTACTGAAGGAACCACTGAGTGTTTGGAGCTTGCTGAGGCAGAAGGTCTCGAGGCACCGGGAGTTGAAGTCATTAGCGATGGCAGCGATGGTGGTGCGGCGATTATTCGTACTCGCTCAGCTGGCGGTAATTTTCTAACGCTGATTAACTTTTTACTCGAGTTTGCCATCCCGCAAGATTCTGGGTTGCGATACGAAACCGACTACATCCTGCGGCCCGGTGCTCGCCATGTGGAAATCATCGGTCGCCTCGTGAATGATTCAGGACGCGATATTAAATTCAGCGGGGATGCCTTGGCCGGCGTGCTTGGTGCTGATGATATTCAAATTCCAATGGGCGATGTTTTGCTTTTCGGGGCAGGAAATAGTGTTTTCGCCGCCGGTGCAGTCACAAGAAGTTCGCAGCCGGATTCACCTAAGGTTGCTGGTTTTGACCTGCGATACACCGTTGAGGCTTCTTACGATATCCAGCGTGAAAACGAAGTAGGTTTACCCGCGCTGCAAGGCTTGGTTACAGATTTTCTGGCTACGCGGGGCGATGGAGTGTCTTACGGATTTGCTGTGGCTCCCAGTGACCGTAGTTACGCGTATATGAACAGAGACCAGTACGAGTTGGACCCGTTGGTCGAAGCGAAAGCTGACTCGTTCGTTATTCCGTTTCTCTTTAGCTCTTTCACAGGTGCTTATTATGCCGTGCCGCCCGAGAAGCTCGAGCCTCATCAGGCATGGGAATACAAGCGCTATTTGATGATTGGCGACGGTGATGTTGGCTCTATTCGAAACGAGTTTTACGAGATTCGCAATATCAAAACTGCCAGCTTCAGTGGTGAGGTGAGAGACTCGGTGACCGGTGAGATTATCGACCACGGCATGGTGCATGTATACGATGCTCAAAAGCGTCCTTTCTCGCAGGTGGATATTTCAAGCAGTGGTCGATTCGTGGCCAATCTCCCCCATGGTGATTACTATTGGGTGGTAACGGGCCATGGCCGTGACCCATTCCCAGTGGAGGCTGAGCGCTTCACTGACTTCAATAAAATTTCGATTACGGTTGAGACAAATGCTGAAGGCGATACAACTCGCAAAGATGCGTTTAAACGTATACGCGTGCCCTCAACCGGAGAGTACAATGTTCAAGTACGTGATACCGAAGGAAACATCCTTCCAGCCAAGGTCAGTTTCGTAGCACCTTATCAATTGCCTGAGCGTTGTACCGATTGTGAACGCTTGGAGCTTGATTGCGATTTGGAGTGTGCACCG
>CAZZDT010000710.1:0-3043 GCA_964652435.1 uncultured Bdellovibrionales bacterium | reverse complement strand
GGACTTCTTCAGGAGCACCAGTACGACGGGCCGCCCTCCCGGGGACTTATCTCAATCGTCAAGGTGCGCAGTCACATGGATACACAGCGCAAAGGTGCGCCTCAAAATGGAGTATTCTCGTTCACTCAAAACGAACTTCGCTACTCCATTCAGGCATCCACCTACCCGTGCATTCATGGAGAGAAGGCCGTCCTTAGAATACTTCGCAGTGACGCCCTGCTTACGCTTTCAAGCCTTGGCATGAGCGAAGGACAAGTCCAATCCGTGAACCGGTTGGCACGTAGACCAGGAGGGCTCCTCTTGGTGGCAGGCCCATGGAGCTCCGGCAAGACAGCTACACTGTATTCGCTGGCCATCCAGAGCAGTCACGATGAGTCCCATGTCATCACCATCGAAGACCCAGTCGAGCATCGGCTGCCTGGAATCAGTCAAGGCCAAGTCAACGTGTCCGAAGGACTTACATACGAAACCGGAATGCGGGCCATTTTGCGCCAAGATCCAGACATCATCCTGGTTGGCGAAATCCTCGACCACGCAACCGGAAAGCTCGTTATGGATGCGTGTCTTCAGGCGGGCCGCAGAGTATTGTCATCGGTTCATACGGATACGGCTTTAGAGGCTATAGATTGGCTTCTTAGTCTTGGCCTCAGAGCCGATGGCGTAGCGCATGCACTGAGCGGCGTGGTGGTCCAGAGGCTTCTGCGCAAGCTTTGCCCGCACTGTAAAGAGCCCAAGAAGCCCGGACCAAAATTAACGGAGCAAATTGGGTTCTCTCTCGATCCAGATGTTACTTTCTACGTGGGTCGCGGCTGCGAGAAATGCGCGCATACCGGCTACAAAGGAAAAACCGGCTGCTTTGAGGTGGTTTCAGTGACGGGAGAGATGCGTGAACTTATCATCAAAGAGGCACCCGCAGTTCTCATGAAAAAGGCTTTGCGCAAACAAGGCATAGAAACCGTTCGGCGCGCCGGCATCAGAAAAGCTGCACAAGGCCTCACATCTCTTCGGGAAGTGATTCGAGTAACCTAATCATACCAGCCTAAGGCCTGCCACGATTTGTGACGATGGTTCCAGCAAACGCGATAGATGCGGTCCTGCACCTCCAGATCATATACATCTCCAAAGAAGCCTCGCTCGACTGAGCCATCTGCTGATTCATGCTCATTCCACCATTCGGCGCAAATCCTATAGGGGCCATGCCACTGCCTGATGCGCCCAGAGAATCCCTTCATTGAGAAACGAGCAAACACCTGTCCCCGACACAAAACCTCAGCGTGAACAGGTGGACGAAACCGTCGCAGGCACAAGGTGGCAGGCATCAGCCGAGACTCTTTCGCTGTGGCTTCCCTGGGGCGAAATGGTGTCAACACAAAGACATCTTCTCGGTAAGACTCAACAAAACGAGGACTCCCAACATAATCTCTGCCGAAAATTCCCTCGAGCCGTGCCAGCGTTAATGAAAGTTTCTCATCGGGACCAGCAACCGCCTGAAACAAATCAAGCTGAGAAGATTTAACCTGAACATATTCGGCCTTCACCCTGATAAACCCTACCGAATCTAAAGGCGGAGATCGGCTTAAATCAAGACGACAGAGTTCTGCAAGGGTCTTCACACAACGCGTTGGATGACCCGCTTCAATGGTTCTCTCTTCACTGCCTTTCCCATCATAAGAAAAGAAAAGGTGCAGGCCTCGACAATGATAGCCTCGGGCAGAAAGGCGCTTGAGCAAACTAGAGAGCATCGGATTCAGAACAAAATACAGTGCATTCAAATCAGCCAATGCATTCTCAAAATGCTCTTCTTCCACAAACCCCACACTATGCTGCTCGAAAGCCAGCGGACCAGCAGGCTCTTGGCCTCTGGCAATCTGATACTTCAGAAATGCTTCCTCCCCCATATGCTCGAGCACATCTGCTGCTGGAACATTTAAAAAGTCCCCAACGGTTCGCATCCCCAAGCGAAGAAAAAGTCTTTCGAGATCACGAGATGGCTCAAGGACCCCACAAGGAACACCTTTCAATGCATTTAAGCTCAGCGAGCCAGAAGAGATGCCTCCACCAGCAAGAGCCAAAAGACGTGCCTGTTGCCAGCCCGGCGCTACACCGATCACACTCTTAAGCCCTAGAGACACTAGGTCATCCAACACAGCGTGGACCCATTCAGAAACATCTCCAAATAGACGTCCCATCCCGCGAAGCCCAGCATAAGCCCAACCCATCTCATCCTGGCTGACCTTCACCTGCGGACTTCGGCCCCACAGAACATCGCTTAAGTCCATCAGGGTTTTCTCTTCCGCCTGAACACACCTTGCGACAATTTCAATGCAGTCAAGAAGCGCCTGAGCCTGAGCAACAGTCATCCCCGCTCTGACTCCGTGCTGACGAGAGAGCGCATTCACTGAGATCAGTCTTGCCACACCTTTGATGTCACAAGATTCAATGAGCGCTAAGGGTACCCCTGCTTTGTCCGCATTTAGGCGCAGCCAAGCCTGCAAATAAAAATCGGGCACCCGTACTGCAGCGATCACAGCTCTTACTCACAAGGCCTTCTAAGCTGCACAGGGCTAAAAGAATGCACTTCTCCGCATCCACGATGCATGACATTAAATGAAAGAGCCTCGTCTAGAGAACGACCCAGCGAAAAAGCGACTCGGCATGCTGGCTGAAAAACGCAAGGCTCTCGACTGAGAACCAACAAGGCTGAATCGGTTGATTGAAGCTTTCGCGTGATGCGCATCCACCAAGAGCTCTGCTGCGGCACTTTATGCAGAGCCAAATCCACAAAATCCACAACCATCAACGAAAAGCTTTTCGAGTCCAAGAGCACATCAACGGCCTTAAGTGCTTTTTGATTCACCTTAGAGCCCGTTCCCCTGAGCCAAAGAACCTGATTCATACACACGCCGGCTGCTTGAAGCCCAGCCACATCCAAACTGTTTCCAGCATCAAGCCAGGCTACAAGACGGCTCTGTTCTCGCTCCGAGTCACACGATAAGCCACCAGATACTCGCGCAGCTAAAGACACAGCCAACGCCGTGCGACC
>CAZZDT010000709.1:0-3046 GCA_964652435.1 uncultured Bdellovibrionales bacterium | reverse complement strand
TATAAATCGCGCCGTTGGATACATCTACGAGGTTTAGGTTTACGGTGTAGTTGGCTCGAGTGGTACGGGTATAGGTGTAGTAAACGGCACCATCTTTGTTTTTGTTTTTAGTTTTATCGACATTCGTGGTGGTATCTTTACGTGCAACAGTACCGCTGACCATCAAGACTGCGTCGCCTGATGCGCGAGCGGTCGGAATGATGCTGAAGTCAATCATCGAGAAGCGACCGGTTTTATTGAGGGAATTGAAGATGTGCAGAGCGACATCACTGCCATCATCACGTTGGCCCTGCCAGTTGGTTTGGAAGGCTTGGTTTGGGCCGGCTGCTTCAGCCAAAGCTTGGACGGCGGTCACCAGCAATTCAAAGGTGTTGCTGGGTAAATCTTGCTTTCCTTGAAAGGGACCGACGGCAATCTTTTTGTAGTTGGATAGATTGATCTCGGCGGGTCTGGTCACTTGAACGGGAACGTTCACATGGGAACATGCACTTGTAAAAACAATGGCCGTTAGTCCCAAAAGAATAGTACGCATATGATTTGCTAGCATGGTGCCTCCTGATTAGGGCACGGTTTTAGCACAGAGCATATGTCAATTCTATGATTGGCCGGAACTCTCTTTTTGCCATGCGTGCTCTTTGAGTCCTGACCACCATACCATGTACATAAAGACTGCTTGGAAGGGCAGTCGAATCCACATCAATACCGGGTTGTTGGGTGCGTCTGTGAGCTGCACATCGTTCGCTACAAGGTGAATATTGGCTGGAAAAACAGCCACCAATAGGGCCAACAAACCCCAGGCTGCGTAGCGCCGCAGTTGTGGGATGAGCAGTCCAATACCACCGATAATTTCAAAGAATCCACTGATGTAGATGAGTTCCATGTGTGCAGGCAGATAAGGAGGCATCATGGGAAGATAAAATTCGGGGCTGGTGAAGTGTGGTACCCCCGCTACAATGTAGGAAATTCCCACAAAGGTTAGGAAGTATTTGTGAAATTTTTCATCGCTCATTCTTGATTCACTCATTTGAGCTTCCTTTTCGTCTGCGTCATCTAGAGGGGCCATATAATGCTTACGTGTTTGTGTCTTCTAAAAAAATACGGGAATTGGCTTTACTGGACAGAATACCTATGAAGCACCTGTTTGCTTAGATGGTTTGATTGTGATTCTTTGCAGATTGTTCACCCACGGCTGTTTCGGTGGGTAAAGAGGAGACGACGATGAAACATCTATGGCCAATCGTTTTTGTTGCTCTTTTTGTCGGTGGCTGTCAGGGCTCGAGTATATCGGAACCGGTCCAAGCCATTCGATTGGTTCGGGCCTTAGAGCCAGATATGAATTGTGAGTTTTCTGTAGCGAACGAAACTTGGTCTGAAGGCTGGTACGATCCGATGGCCGCCGATGTGATGCGTGTCTCTATTGAAGTGGGGGCCTCTGGACTAGAGCCGGATGACACGGTGAGTTTCAGTGAGATGCGTGTATGTTACACCGATGCTCAAAGAGCGGCGAATCCGTCCGACAATCACCAGGCGTGCGATACTTTGGTCTATTCAGATAGCAGTATTGACGGTGTGTTCCTGGAGACTGTCCCCGTGACGGGTTCAATCAATGGGTGTGCACAAGAGGATTGTAGCCCGG
This sequence comes from uncultured Bdellovibrionales bacterium, assembly GCA_964652435.1. Classification (GTDB taxonomy): domain Bacteria; phylum Myxococcota; class XYA12-FULL-58-9; order XYA12-FULL-58-9; family JABJBS01; genus JABJBS01. Next base: position 1,410 of record CAZZDT010000709.1, on the reverse strand, counting down.
TTGCCCAAGTCGATGTTTCGCTGATGGGCGAGGCTGCTCTGAGTGATATCTACGGCGATGATTTTTCCGTCAATGACATAAGTGTTTGGTTTTCTGATGCACCGATGAATGGGGAAGGATGCTGCCGTTATTTCTACACCGACCTGTTTTATTTGACCGAGGAAGACCGGCAGTGCTGCTTGGGAGCGATTTGGCAGATGGGTGTGGCGACGGGGCCAGAAACCGGTGCGCCCTGGGGTCAATTCACCCCGCGTCCTAAAATGGATTTAAAGGTTGAGTTTCAAATGGTAGGGCAATCCGCGGGTGGTCGGGTTTTTACGACGGCGTGGTTAACTTTACCCACGGCGGTGTGTCCCGGTTGCACCCGTAGCCACGGTGAAACGACCGAATGCGAAGATATGGTCGGCGAGTTTTGTGACTATGGTATGTGTGAGGTGAATGGTGTGGCTGAACCGTGTGATGAAAATGGATGTTCTGACCCCGAGGTGGGTTGCACAGGGTACACCTATGGCCTCACTGGAGAAACACCTGCTGTGGAAGGATGCGTGGTTTCTCAAATGCAGGGAATCACCCAGCGATGCCGTGATGTTGTGGCCTGTGAAGGAAGTTAAAGGAGGAGACGTTTATGCCTCGAGTGAAACTTGAACCCTTAGAAGAATATGGGTTCTCTATAAATTTACCTGTACGAACCACTGATTTGAACAGTGCGGACCACTTAGCTGCTTACGCTTTGGTTGGCATGCTGGATGAAGCTTATGCACGATTTATTCGGCAGCTGAACCTCGAGAAACCAGGGTTTGGGGCAGATAACCTCGGGTCGATCAACGCAGATTTACAGGTCAATTATCAGGGTGAGGGAAAGCTTCACGATGACCTTTTGATTGAACTTGGGTTAGGTGAGTTGGGAGGTAAAAGCTTTCGGGTTCACTATCGAGTAACGTCTGCAAGTAAGCCCATAGCGCTCGCTGAGATAGGGGTTGTATGCTTCGATTATCGTGAAAAGAAACCCGCTCTATTGCCTGAAGTATTCTTGGAAGCTGTTTCTAAGTTTTCCTGATTTAGAATCGTTTTGTTATTTGTTTTAAGTGGCTGCGGGGCACTTGTTTGAAAATAATTTGACCATTTAGGGTCCACATTTGGTATCATTGTAGAAGAGCTTGTTTACAGCCGTAGGGTGAATGGGGAACCAACATCTAAAATGACCGATGACAAAAACTCTGGAAAAGCACCGAGAGATATTCTCGCGAGATGCAAAGAGAATCTAGAAAAGGTGACGCAACAAAGTGTGGCGATGCCATTGCCTGGTCGTTTTGCCGAAACTGGAAGCAGCCGTCAGCGGTCGATTCGACGTCTAACCGAACTACTCGGAAACTTTGCGGGGTTAAGGGATAGCATCCAGGTGGTGCACCG
>CAZZDT010000708.1:0-3046 GCA_964652435.1 uncultured Bdellovibrionales bacterium | reverse complement strand
TTGATTCCATGCCTCAATATTAAAAGATTCAAGAATATTGTCTGATAATTGCTGTGACCTTTGATTGGGGCTATCCTAAACGGCACTTGGCAATCTTGTGAGAGACATAGGTTTCTTTCGTGATTACTGGGAGCAACGATGATTGCATTAATATTCAGGGGGATTATCTGATGCGCAAACTAGGCCTTGCGACTCTACTGACTTTCGCTTTTACCAGCTCCGGTTGTTTTCTTATTAATGAGTCTCCAACTCCAGAAGAGTTGGAACAGCAGTTTGACAACGCGCCACCTAAGCGTTTGATCGCAAATTACGATCCGTTGGCAGGGATTCTGCCGTATCCATCGAACCTCGTGTTCAGTGGAACAGAGGATGGTACGATTAATATCCCGGTTGGTGCGCCGGATGATTACGCAGATCCGCAAGTCGTGTTGAACTCGCTTGATGGCTTTTCGACTATGCAGCCAATGACCCTTACCTTTAACGGCGTGGTTGATGAGTCAACCATCCGTGCGGGTGACACCATTCGTGTATTCGAGGTCGAGCTCTATAGCTTCTTTCTTTACGCAACAGATGTTATCCGCGAGCTGGATGCGCCGGATCCTCTTTTAGGAAAGGTTGGTGAGTACACCACCAGCATTTTCAGCTCCGTCAATGTTGGTCCCGACGGCGAAGCCGGTACAGTTGACGATTTTGTCTATGATGGTGTCATGATTAACCCATCGCAGCCTTTAAAGCCTGAAACAGCATACGTGGTGATCGTTACCAATGATGTACGGTCTCCGGATGGTAGCCGTGCGAAATACGATCTTATCTACGGTGTGAGTAAAGGAACCCAGCCGCTGATTGATGAAAATGGGCACACTGTTGTCCAATACGTAGAGGGTGCAACAGGCTCTCTGGGTGATGAGCAGGCGGCCGCTTTGGAACCACTTCGTCAAATCAACTCTTCTTTTGAAACCGCCATCAGCTTGGCAACAGGTGTTCCAACGGAAAAGATCATCATGTCGTTTGGCTTTACGACGCAATCGGTATCAACCATGTTGAAAGCGATCGCTGATAATCTTGAGCCAGGTGATATCCACGTTGGTCCAACCATTGATGCCGCGGGTGTTCGAGTAGATACAACGCAAACACTGGGCGATGGCTCGGCTGATGTTTACGTAGGCACGCTGGATGTTCCTTATTACCTGAGCCCCAATACAAGTGCATGTCACTACTCGGTGGAGGGTAAAAACGGAACAGAAGACTGTCCTGCAATCACAGACCGTTGGACTGGCTACCAAGGAAACTTTCCGACCAAGTTTTACTACATTGGTGGCGGGTATGGTCCGGAGCAAAAAGGCACGGAAACCATTCCTTTCTTTCTGACCGTTCCAAATGCGAATTCGGGTTGCGTCAAGCCAGCTGATGGCTGGCCGGTGACCATGTTTGTCCACACCATGACGCAAGCGCGCTGGAACTGGTTCGCTGTTTCCGACATCGTTTCCAAGAAGTGTGTGGCAGGATTTGCCATGGACTTACCCCTTCACGGGATCAACAAGCACAGTGGCAACGCTGGTCAGCCGGGCTGTGAAGGAGCAACTGATGCCCTTTACGCTTTCTCTGCCGATGCGCCTGCCGATTACGTGAACAAGACATGTACGTGCGAAGCCGTTGCTGGCGAAGCTCAGTACAGCATGACTGAATCCGAAGGTTTCGGTATTTATGAACTCATGCCTTGGTTCAACGATGTCCGTTCCACCGTACGTGAACGAACACTTGGTGTTGACCGTGTGACAAACTTTCCAACTGAAGGCGGTACAACAGGACCAGATGGAATCGCAGATTCTTCCGGTACTCACTTCTTTAACCCAGCTGCAATGCTTACCATTCGGGATGCTATGCGACAGGCGGTTGTTGATTTGATGGTAGCATCGAAGTCCATCCCAACGATCACCGATACCTGGACAGGAACCGAGCTTGGTTTGCAAATTCAGCTATCAACGCTTCCGTTGATTCCGGATGGCTGTTTGCCAGCAGGGTCGTCGATTCCGGCCTGTGGTCCACTGGTTTCAACCGGATTGCCAGCGTTGCAAATCTCTGATGCTGCGGGACTGATTTTCCCGAATGGAAGTATCCTGGAGTCTATCGTCGGTGACCTGACCTTAGCAGGCGCATCTGCCGGTGCCGTGATTACCACGACCGAAGAAACCGGAGATCCGTTGCAGCCAGAATTGCCAGCTTCCGGAGCGCTCTATGAACTCTCCAAAGCCATGACAGTGTCTGGCTACGTGACCGAAGCCTACAAGATTGTTTGTGGCTCTACCGATGCGACGGTGGTTGCCAACACCGCGACGGCGATTGCGGACAGCTTTTCTACGGCTTTGGGTGCGAGTCCTTCTGGTGCGTGGCTCTCTGACTTCAGTGCGCCAATGGTCACTGGGGATGACATCACGGCAGCTCTGGGTAATGCCACGACAGCCGCTGAGGCGCTTCAAGCAGCTTCAGACAACGAAGCTGCAGCGTTGGCAGCCGCTTCTGGTGACATCACAAGTGGAAGCTGGACCGATTACGGCACATCTATTGTTTCCTCGGCAACCAGCGTTGGGCCTCTACTTGCCAATTACATTGCCACCTTTACGGATGATTCATCCGATGTGCCGGACTTTAGAGACGGCGTAGCTGCCTTGGGAGACGGTGTGGCTGCACTCGCTTCTTTGGGCGGGATCACAACCGTTGGTTGCGCTGTTGGCGAAACGGCTTGCCTGGGTGAGAACGTGGGTAACATTTCCAATGGAACAAGAACTTCGTTGTTGTCCATCTATAACGTTGCGGCCGCTGCACACGCTCAAGCCCAAGCGGTCATGGACCTCGGTCAAGATGGCTGGGATGCCCTGAGCGCGAATGCGGATCTTCAGCTTGTGGATGTGGATAATGCGGCTCAAGGCGTTGCGGCTGCTTCAGGCGTTGTGGATGCTGCTCTAGCAGCTTATGAGGCTGCAGGCGATGCAACCAGCGTCGAGCTTGGCGCTTACCTCTTGGGTGGTTGTACCGATGATGTCGCCCT
>CAZZDT010000707.1:0-3047 GCA_964652435.1 uncultured Bdellovibrionales bacterium | reverse complement strand
AGAGTGCTTCTTTGTTCTGCCCAGCTTTAGCAAAAACGGTGCGTGCACGCTGGAGAAGTTTTGTCGTTCGTATCAACGCTCTTTTGGTGGTTGCTTGTCGTTTTCCGACCCGGTTTACTTGTTTTCTTACCTTTTTATTCGCTTTTTTGTTTAGCTTTCGTTTTACCTTGCGTTCCTTCTTACCCGCCTGCACGGTTGATTCGTTCACCATGGATTCTGTGACCACAAAGCCTAAGCTTAGCGCTGCTACCAACATCAATCGCATCCAGATTTTCATCAATACATCCCCTTGCTAGCTGACAGTAAAATCTGTCGGTGAGTGGTATGAATATCGGGTCCCAGAGCAGGAGTCGAGCAATACAAATAGGGGTACAGCTAGGAATTTAAGCGAGCAGCTCTTTTATATGAGTGAGAAGGGCCGCAATATTCACGCCTGAGCTGGCAAAACCCAATCCTCGGTCATTAAAGAAAACGGTTTCACTGCGATTCAGATCCAGCGGCTCCGTATCAAAGAATCGTGCACTGCCGGATTGCTCTTTAAGCAATAAAGATACTGCGGCCAAGTCCCAGATGGCGCAGCCGCCTAGATGCTTCTTGGGTATTCGGCAGTAGCAACTGTTCCAATGTTTGAGCAGTTGGATGGTGTTCATCACCGCGCCGCCGGCGAACTTTATGTCAAAATGGGATTGAAAAATTTCAAATTGAGGGTGGTCACGTAAACTAAGATCTGCAAACCAAGTGGTTTTTGATGAACTGTCATTGCGAGGTGGCGCCGCGGGCAAGGGTTTACCGTTCAGTTTCACACCATGGCCTACGGTAGCTTCGTAAAGGTCGTCGTTGGCGGGGTCATATACGACGCCCAGAATAGGCTCTCCATCTTTACCGACTAAGGCAATGGACGTGGCATAACCATCCTGGCCATCGACAAAATACTGAGTCCCATCCAAAGGGTCGATGGTCCAAAAGGCATGTTTCTCTAGTCGGCTATCATCTTGCTCACCTTCTTCTGCAAGCAGGCCAAGGTCATAGCGTTTAATGGTTGGGGCAAGGATGTCGAGAATGATGGCTTGCGCTTGAATATCAATTTGTGTGACCACATCAGCGGCGCGACTGGTGAATCCTTTGGATGCGACTTCTAAAGGTTCATCGCGATTTTTTTGTATGAACTGCCCCGCGGCAAGACAAGCCTTACGGGCAGCATCCAAGAGTTCCTCGGTTATCTGAGCGATTGCTCTTTCGGTGGTAGCGTCGCTATAGGGTGTCAGTTTACGGTGTTGAGGGCTCCAGCCGGTCATGAACCGTTCAAAATCGGCCCAGGCAATGGGGTAGAGCGTTCGCCATTCTGCTTCCAGTGCTTCTGTATTTATATGGGCAGGTAGGCAGGTGCGCAGCTTTGAAAAGTAGATATCTAAAATCTTAGATTCCTGACGCTCGCACTCGGCTCCACTTAAGCAGCTACCAACAAAGTAAGCCACATCCTTCATCGCACAGCCTTGGCCAACGTATTGAAAGTCGACCGCTGCAACTTGGGTATGGTCCGAACTGAATAAGAAGTTAGCCAGCTTTGCATCGCCATGAACAATGGTTTGAAAATCGCCGCATCGAAGCCGGGCATCGATGAGGCCAGCAAATTTGTGGAGCCGGGTGCCGTATATATTGGAAAGCTCTTCGGGACGGGTAGCCAGGTGCCAGTAAGTTCCTGTAGTCCAAAGTCCTTTGGCTGAGTTACCAATAAATTGTGCATGGAAATGCGCCAACCAATGAAGTACCACCGTAATCTCTTCCCATGATGTGTTGTAGAGCACATCTACAAAACCGCGGTTGCGTAAGTCTTCTAGAAGTATAAAGAGCTCGTGGCCATGGTCGAATGCATCCAGGCATTTTGGTGTGGCGGCTTCTTCGGCTAGCGCATTATTTTGGTCTTGGTACCAATGGGTTTCTACCTGGTAAGATTTTATCTTACGTTCTTTCGAGATATCACCGGTAAATCCTTTGGGATGACTGGCGGCTTTTGGGATTTGGATATGCTTAACGATGACCGATGGATGCTTGCCTGCATCCAGATGCACACGCGAGAGGGTACCATAGTTATTCCAAAGAGGTTGTATCAGCTCGATTTGGGTTATGTCTTTGGCCTGGGTCAACTCGAGGATTCTATCGCGTACGGATGGTTGCATAAGGCTTTGGTATTGAAGTCCGGCCTTTGAATCAAGGCGGAACTTCATGGAAATGCCTTCGTTCTCATGGAACATGGTATAATGGGTTGTGACATACTTTAGAGAGGTCGCGGTAGAATTGAATGAAATGGTTAGAGCGGTACCGACATCTTATTCAGGATATCCCCGGGAACGAAGAAATCGATATTGAACATGCCCTGAAGGTGCTTCGTTGTGTGGAGTGCGGTGGCCCTTTGACTGCAGATTTAAGGCCGGCGGGAAACAACGAAGAATTTTGGGATTTTAGTTGTCTCGATAACAAGTGCGAGAGCAATAACAATCATTGAATCTCTACTTTGGTTTGGTTGAATTGAATAGGAGTGATGTCTTAGGGCTGACTCAGGTTGGGGCAGTGGAAATAAGAGCCTTTGCTGATTCGAGTGTGTTCATCATCGCCGTTACGTTTCGCTAATGAGATAGCTTTACTTGATTCTGTAAAGAGATTTCTGAATCAATTGCTACCGGCGGAAATTGAGTCATCGTTGACCGTGAGATGTTCTCTCAAGAAGTCCACTGTGGCTCGAACTTTACCGAGTCTCGCTTTCTTTGGCCCATAGATAAGAAACATGCTCATTTCCGGAGCGGTCGTAAACAATACTTTGGCATCTTCCAGGGTGATTTCTTTGAGCCGACCCTCTTGAATGTATCGCGATACACCCCAAAACGGTAAGTAGGCTATGCCTTCACCTGCGAGCACAGCGTTAAGGATTTCGATGCCATGGTTGGTGATGAACGATAGCTGTCGGGAAATGGTTGATACTTCCCCTGATGGGCGGGCGGCTAGCCATTGCATCACGCCACGTGGTCCTCGGTAGCCTAGGCTTTTGTGTG
>CAZZDT010000706.1:0-3053 GCA_964652435.1 uncultured Bdellovibrionales bacterium | reverse complement strand
GTTTCTAATTGACGGCAGCGCGTACATTTTTCGTGCTTACTACGGGATTCGCCCGCTCTCCACGAGCACCGGCGTACCCACCAATGCTGTGGTCGGATTCGCGCGTATGATCGCCCGGCTGATTAAAGAACAAGCACCGGAACACATCGCCATCATTTTTGATACGAAAGAGCCCAACTTTAGACACGAGCTCTTCTCGGACTACAAAGCCAACCGGGACGCTCCACCGGAAGATCTGATTCCGCAATTTGCACTGATTCGGCAGCTGGTTGAGGCCATGGACATCTTGGACCTCTCCATGCCCGGTTATGAGGCCGACGACATCATCGGAACCCTGGCTCGAAAAGCAGCTTCGGAAAATATGGAAGCCGTGATTGTCTCTTCCGACAAAGACTTGATGCAACTGATCAATGACTCTGTAACGATGTACGACCCCATGCGGGACCGAGTCTTTGACCGTGACGCAGTGATCGAGAAGTTCGGCGTTCCACCGGAATATGTTGCCGATGCATTGGCCCTTGCCGGTGACACCAGTGACAATATTCCTGGGGTTCCCAAAGTTGGGATCAAAACTGCTGCGAAGCTCATCAATCAATTTGGCGACGTCGAAGGCGTTATTGCCGGCGTGTTGGAATTACCAAAACCCAAAGCCGCTGAGCGATCGGTTGCGGAAAACCAGGAAAGCGCGAGGCTATCCAAGCAATTAACGCTGCTTGATAAAGATGCGCCTGTCGGTTGGGATCTAGAGAGCTATAGCTTCCGTCCACCTAACAAGGAAAAGCTCACCGAGTTCTTTGACCTCATTGAAGCCCGGGCTCTCTTGCGCGACTTCAAACTGGACGACGGCTCAAGACCTGCCAAAACCAAAACTGCAACGGATTCTGCAGAGCCGGCAAGCCCAGATGAAGAGGCCCCTCCTTCCATCGACCGGGAAAACTACCAAACCATTCTTGAAGAGGACAAACTCGACGCATTGATCGCCAAGATTCAAGAAGAGAAATTCCTAAGCTTCGATCTCGAAACAACTTCTCTCAATGCACACCAAGCAGAAATTGTTGGCTTTGCCTTAGCAGTAGCCAGTGAACCGGCAGCCTATGTACCCGTGGGACACCGCTATCTTGGAATGCCACAGCAACTCTCACTGGAGCTCGTCCTAGAAAAGCTCAAGCCTGTCTTGGAAGATCCGGAGATTGCTAAGGTAGGACAAAATCTAAAGTACGATATGAATGTGTTGGCCAGAATTGGTCTTCGCCTTGAGGGGCTTCGTGAAGACAGCATGCTGGCCGCCTATATATTGGATGCAACTCGCTCTTCTTATTCTCTGGATGCCCTCTCCCGTGAAGAGCTTCAGCATGAGACCATTTCCTACAAATCTCTAACGGGAACTGGCAAAAAACAAATCGGCTTTGATGAAGTCGCCGTTGAAGATGCCAGTCGATATGCCTCCGAAGATGCTGATGTTGCGCTAAAACTCTGTAAGTTGCTGGCTAAGCGCATGGAAACATCAGAGATGGAGCATGTCTACCGCGACTTGGAGATTCCGCTGGTGCCGGTCCTAGCCAAGATGGAACAGACCGGTATCAAAATTGATGTAGAACACCTTCAGAATCTCAGCACCGAGTTTACGCAGCGCCTTAAAGAAATCGAAGCCAAAGCCCACGAACTTATCGGCGATACCATCAATCTCGCTTCACCAAAGCAACTCTCACACGTTTTCTTTGAAAAGCTGGGCTATCCCGTCATCAAGAAAACCAAGACCGGTTATTCAACGGATCAAGAAGTGTTGGAAACACTGGCAAAAGACTACGAACTCCCCGGTGTGGTTCTCGAATACCGAATGCTTGCTAAATTAAAATCCACCTATGTGGATGCATTGCCCAAACTTGCGGACCAAGGTTCCCAACGCGTACACACCAGCTACAACCAGACTGGAACAGCCACGGGTCGCCTCTCGAGTACAGACCCAAACTTGCAAAATATTCCCATCCGCAGTGAGGACGGAAAACGCATCCGTAAGGCCTTTATTGCCGACGAGGGCTGGTGCCTTGTAGCCGCTGACTATTCGCAAATTGAACTTCGTGTCATGGCCCACCTTTGCCAAGATGAAGCTTTCGTTGAAGCATTTCGCCAAGGTGAAGATATTCATAGTCGCACCGCCCGAGAAATTCTGACTGGTGGAGCTGAAGTAGACAGCGAATCAAGAAGACGGGCCAAAGCCATCAACTTTGGCATCCTCTACGGGCTCAGTGAATTTGGCCTGGCCAAACAATTGGGCATCAGTCGCAGTGAAGCCAAAGACTACATTTCCGCATATTTCGGTCGCTACCCAAAAATTCGTCATTTTCTGGACCGCTGCATCGAGGAAGGCCGAGAAAACGGCTACGTTTCAACCCTCTCGGGCCGTCAACGCGCCCTGCCGGACCTGAAGAGCAAGAACGGAAATATCCGTAAAAGCGCCGAGCGCATCGCCATGAACACCCCCATTCAGGGTAGTGCTGCAGACCTCATAAAAATGGCCATGTTGAAAGTGGCCGAGCGGCTTGAGAAAGAAAAGATGCAGTCACGGCTACTCTTACAGGTTCATGATGAACTTGTACTTGAATCTCCCCTCGAAGAGCGGGATGCTTTGGTAGACTTGGTACGCGATGAAATGTCGAGTGTCATGGAACTCAGCGTCCCACTGGTGGTGGACGTAGGATTTGGGCAATCATGGGCTGAGGCGCATTGATTGGGGAGACTCGATGCAAAACAACAAGTCAGATGCAGAATTTGCCATTCTCGAACGACAGCTTACGGCTGTTCGAAAAATCGGTGAAGTCTTAGCAAGCAGCATCGGTCTCGACTCGGTTTTCAAAAGCATCATCCCGCAGGTTTCTATTATTATGGAAGCCGATCGCTCCAGCCTCCTCCTCTACGACGCCGAAACCGAAGAACTTTGGTCTCAAGTTTTGCAAGGCGCTGAAACCCTGGTGATTCGCCTTCCATTGGGACAAGGCATCGCAGGCTGGGCCGCCAAGCACAATGAACAGGTGAATATCCCAGACGCTTACGAA
>CAZZDT010000705.1:0-3056 GCA_964652435.1 uncultured Bdellovibrionales bacterium | reverse complement strand
GGCCTATCAAAAGCGCGGCCTGGATCCGAACTTGTTTGAGACACTTAATGCGCAGCTTGCGCTCGCCACCGGTTATGAAGCTCCCGTGGTCGCTTCCAAGAGAGCCATCAATGCCGCTAAATCAACCGTTGTGAAGCGATTCGAGCAAGAACTCAAATTTGCTCGGGCTCCCTCATCTGAGGACTCTGCCAGCCGCTGGCAACCCTTGGCTACCTATATGGGTGAGCACGCCAACGCTCGCATTGGGATGGTTCAAGAAAAAGCTTACACCCACTTCGAGCGCGGAATTAAGAACGCCAAATACGACCTTTTCAATGCAGGACCGATGCTTTGCAGCGAAGCCCTGAAAGATTACGAACCAGTGGCTCTCATCGAGCGTGAAGGCTCGCGGTCATACACGGGGATTACCTTTGTTCCCCGGTCCAGTACCGTTAAGTCTGTTGCCGATCTAAAGGGTAAAACCATCGGTATGGTATCTCCTACCTCAACCAGTGGTGGGCTCTATCCACAAAAGCTCCTTTTGGATGCAGGACTGCGCCCAGGCAAAGACGTTCGAATCAAATGGTTTGGAAGTCACGCCAAAGTGGCCAACGCAGTGAAAAAAGGCTGGGTCCACGCTGGAGCCTGCTTTGAAGATTGCAGAAACCTGGCCTGGAAAACCCAGAAGCAGAAGACCAAAGCCACACGGATTCTCGCCTACACGGCTGATATTCCTGCAGAACTTATCATGGTCAAGCGAAGCCTTCCCGACGCAACCAAGAAGGCTATTCGTAAAGCTCTGACCAAAACCGACGGCCGCAATGGCCTTCTCACGCAGATTTCTCAAGAAGAACCGCCTATTTCAGCCATTGTCGGAGCTTCCGAGAAGGAACTGACCTCAGTTCAAGAAGTTGTGAAGCAAGTTCGGGCGAAAAACAAAAAATAGCAAAATCAGCTTAGTACACGGGTGTGGACATCACACATTGATGTCCCCTCGGGTTCCCCCTATGATCACTCTTAGCCATGAGTGATTTAACAGATCATGACAAAAAGAACGCCGAAGACGAGGCCACGCAAAAGCGCTCGTACAGGGGTGGTGTTGCTATTCCCGTTCTGGTTATCGCCAAGGGCGTCAAGCTGGAACACGCCACAGAAGCGCTTAATGCAAGCCCCAGCGGCCTCTTCATCAAAACAGACCACCCACCTGCGGTAGGCACCAGAGTCGAGGTTCTCTTCACCCCATCGGGTAATAGCGACTCGGTACGCGTTGTTGGTAAAATCGTTCGACAGACTGAAGAGCCCATCAAAGGCATTGGTATTGAGCTGGACCGAAAGAGCACTCCTGCTGAGGCGCTTCAGCAATATCGAGCTTTGGTCCTGCACGCGATTCGACACAGCCCAGATCCAAAAGAGTCACTTGGCGATTCCGAGAGCTAAGCCAACAAAACAATCGAATATTTTTGAAAAAATGTCTCCCTAAGGATCGCATTTTTCTCCTAGGAATAAGTGGGAATAACTCAAACATTTCATCACAGTGCGTACCCTCTCTCACACGTACCTTTTTGATCTTCCAAGAGGCTCTTAAACCCACGCCAACCGGAGCCAATCCAACCAAATCCAAGGGTGGCCAAGTCGCTTTATCCGATCGGACAGATTTCTAAATTATCTTTGAAAAATAAATATTTAGAGAGTAAATCCAGAGACAAAAACCGACTTGAGAGTCATTTTCAATCACCTATAATTACTCAATGTTATCAGTACTAAATTACTCCTGAATTGAAACATTGCGTCAGAAAGTCGCCCTAAAACCGCTGCCAGGTCTCGACAATGTCTCAAAAATGATTCAAATGGATACCCGAATATAGTGGCTCAATAATATCTCACCGAGGTGTATGTGTTGGACCGCTTTATCGAGTGATTGCGATTACTTTGGTTTAAGCGTTAAGCTTACATCGCGGTTCACTGGGCGCTTATTCTGGCGTTCACAGCATGGAACTGAAGTTATCGCTTACTTTGACACCTGTTGCGTAGCTCAAATACGCTCCGCAGGAAGGTAGTGGTTAGTCTCATGAGCTTGTTCGAGTTTCCACCCTGGACAAACAAGATCCGAATGCTTGCTGGTGCGGGTATCGGAGGCGGAGTGTTCTACATTCTGCTCATTATCACCTTCGGGTTCTCACCAAAAACGACCGACGTCGGTTATATGCCTGAGCAACCCATCCCGTTCAGCCATGCTTTGCATGCTGGTGAAATGGGAATGGATTGTCGGTATTGCCACCAGACAGTTGAGGAGGCGGCGCATGCAGCGGTCCCTTCAACTGAGACGTGTATGGCGTGTCACTCCAAGGTTGCTCTTAAGAGCGAGAAGCTCAAGCCTCTCCACAAGAGCTGGGAAACCAATACACCGGTAGAGTGGATCCGAGTTCATGACCTTCCCGACTACGTTTATTTCGACCACTCTGCTCACCTTCACGCTGGTGTTGGTTGTGTAAGCTGCCACGGTCGTATCGACCAAATGGAAGTGGTTTACCAAGAAGAGCCACTGAGCATGGGCTGGTGCCTTGATTGTCACCGCAACCCAGAGCCTAACCTCCGTCCAAAACATGCCATCACCAAGATGGATTGGGTCTCCGATGACCCGGGGCTCGGAGCTAGGCTGCGCGAAGCCAACAACGTTAACCCACGCGAGGATTGCTCAACATGTCACCGCTAAACTCAGCCAAAGAAGAGAAGAAGTACTGGCGGAGCCTAAACGAACTGGCTGAAACCGAAGAGTTTCAGGAGTTTGTTGGCCGCGAGTTCAAAGATGTTGATGTGGGCCAAGACGGCTCCGTATCACGTCGCCGTTTCATGCAGCTTATGGGCGCCTCATTAACGCTCACAGGAGCCACCGGTTGTTGGGAACGTGAAAAGATTCTACCGCACACCCGTCGCCCAGCTGGCGTTGTTCCCGGTAAAACCAAGATGTTTAGCAGCATCATGGAAATCGGCGGTGTTGGTCTACCGCTGAGTGTTACCAGCTACGACGGACGCCCCATCAAAGTCGACGGCAATCCAGACCACCCACCTACTTCGGG
>CAZZDT010000704.1:0-3057 GCA_964652435.1 uncultured Bdellovibrionales bacterium | reverse complement strand
GTGATTCTTGAGCAAGAATGCGCTGCATTTCTCGCGAGTCATGGGCAACCAATACGTAACCAAGTTTGCCTCCAGGCTCTGTCTGCATCACAGAACCACTTAACGTGGATGGAATGCGGTCGCCGCTTTTCGTTCTAAATGAGCAATTGAGACCGTGAATGATGGGCTTTTGTCGAAAAGCTGTGATGACACCCGTCATTTGCAAGATTTCATCGGCTGAGAAAAACTCACGAATACTTTTGCCCAGGATCTCATTTTGCTCATAGCCCAAGAGGCTAGCGAATGCGTGGTTGACCAGGGTTACATTCTCGGCCGGGTCCAATACGATGATGGAGTCGGGAATGCTCGCCAAGAGTTTCTCTTGATAAACTTTGTAGCGGTCCAGTTCATCGTAAGCACTTAGGGCATCATCTCGCCGCTTTTGCAATTCAACGTGAGCTCTGGCTCGTGCTACCAATTCCTGTGGCTGAAAGGGTTTGCGAAGATAATCGCTGGCACCGGCGGAGAGACAGGCAATGAGCGGCTCGAGTTCTTCTCGAGCGGTCAACATAATGACGGGTGTATTGGCGAGGGCAGGATTGGTTTGTTTCATGGTGAGAAACGCATAACCATCCAGGTCTCGCATCATGAGATCACAAATAACCAGCTGAATGTCTTTTGTTTTTAGGAGTTCCAAAGCTCCCAGGCCAGAATCCGCTTCAATAATTTCTACTTGAAAACTGTGGGCCGCTTCGAACGCTTCGCGCACTTGCTGACGCAAGACTTCGGAGTCATCTACAACTAATACGGTGACCATTGGCGCTCGCTCCCCCAAAAGCTTTGAACATAAGGATTAAATCTGATGCCAGAGGGAATTGAAAGCAGTAGCTTCGAAGCTTTGTGCTCGGTTTTAGGTAGGTATATGTGCGCTTTTAGGCGCGGAGGGGCGTGCAGCTTAATTTTTTTGAGTGACGATGGTCTCTGAGTAGATTTTGACGACGTCTTCGCTATCGATGGTGTAGACCTTTTTGCAGAAGTCGCAGACCACTTCCGGACTTTCCTTTTTTTGTATCATATCAGCCATGTCCGTGGGTCCGAACATTTTCAGAGCCCCTAAAACTTGCTCGCGAGAGCACCGGCATTGCCATTTGAGTTGGGAGTCACCATTCATCAGTCGGGCATTCGGTGCCACCGCATGGATGATTTCTTTCCAATCGGTTGGAAAGAGTTCCAAGAGTTTGAGAAAGCCGCCGCCGGAAAGAATATTACAAATTTCATGAAAAGCTTCGAGATTTGTGCCCGGCATGCCTTGGACAATGATACCCGCGGACGCCGCGACAACATTGTGTTCGTCTAGAATCACGCTGCAATGCATTTTGGTGGGGATCTGGTCGGACTGCTGCAAGCACTCACCAATATCACTGTCGATTTCTCCCGATTCGAAGGGAGTGGTGCTTTGGGTAAACTGGTTACCCAGCCCCATACGAATCATTGAGACCTCGCCGGATCCCATTTTGTCTCCCACCGCTGTGTGTGTGAGGTCTTTGGGATTGAAGTCTTCTGGTAATCCAACGGAAGGATTTTTAACGTATCCACGCAAATGACCATCGTCATTAACATCGGCGAATACTTGTCCTAATTCGCCATTGCCTACCATTTGAAGGCTGAGTCCACCTTTGCGGTTTTGTAAAAGTCCCGCCAGAGCAGCGGCGTTAAGCATCCGCCCCATGGCCATGGTGGAGACGGGCGCTAGGTTTTGAAGGGACTGAGCGTGTCGGCAGGCGCCGGTGGTAATGGCGATTCCGAGGATAATACTGTGTTCTTCAATGACTACGCGCTGGAAACAATCGTTCATGATGACCATTCTAACATAATTAACGCGAAAAGCCGTCAGAAGGCTCTCGCTTGCGGTGGGCCTAGTAGCATACCCACCTCAACCGTCAAACGTCAGGGTTTTGATTTCATTCAATTTTTTGGCTTAGAGCCTGTTCAATGATCTGGGCAGGATCCTGAAGTCCGGTTTCGTCCTGAATATCGCGGCAGAGTGAGAGCATTTTGCCAAATTCCGGCCCTGGGGCGTAGCCGCGCTCTATTAGGTGCCGGCCTTGAACCGCATCTTCACTGGGGCCCTGGACCACTTGTGCGGCGGCGGCTTGTTCCAAGAATATTTTGCCGCTGGGGTAAAGACCTTTGAGGGCATTTTCAGTGGTTCGCCCAAGAGAATCGGCCCGTCCCACGCGTTCGAGCAGCGCGATGTTGATGCCCGCTCGGTCCAACTTTCTGGCGAGTCTCCGGTACGCCGCTTTGCCCGCGCCTTGTTTGGCAAATTGGCTGGGGCAGAGGTGGCAAACCACAACGGCGGTAATGGCTTCCGTGAGTTTTTTACCAACCTTCAGTTGTTCGAGAAATTTCTGAGTGGGGGCAACGCCACGGTTCTCGTGGTTGATGGCTCGTATGCGTCCATCGTCTTCAATGGTCGTGGACGCAGGTTTCCCGAAGTCATGGCAGAGAATGCCAAACATCAGGACTTCGTCTTCAAAGCTGTCGCCGGTTCGCAACGTCGCGGCTACGTCCAGGCACATCAGGGTGTGAATCCACACGTCTCCTTCGGGGTGCCATTGAGGGGATTGTGGCACATCGATAAGCGCCTCGATTTCCGGAAAGAAGCGCAGTAAACCGCTTTCACGAAGAAACGTCATGCCCACCGATGGCTTGTTGCCTTTCATCAGAAGCTTATAAAACTCCCAATAAAGCCGTTCTCCCGGCAGTTCACTCAGATCCAGCTCCCTACACAATTCCAAGAGTTGCGCATCCGCTTTCATGGCAAACCGAGCCGCAAACTGAGCCACCCGCAATCCCCGTAAGGGGTCCTCAGAAAACGCAGTGGGATCTGTTGCCCGCAGCACGCCGGCTTTGAGGTCTTCCAATCCACCGTGGGGGTCGAGAATTTCACCGGTGAGCGGGTCGAGTCCCATGCTGTTTATGGTGAGGTCGCGCCGGGTTGCGGCTTCTTTGAATGAGAGATTGGGATCCAGCTCGACCATGAATCCACGGTGGCCAGCCCCGGTTTTGTTATCG
>CAZZDT010000703.1:0-3064 GCA_964652435.1 uncultured Bdellovibrionales bacterium | reverse complement strand
TAACTGATTTTTTTTGTTACTAAATCAATCTATTTAAATAATGGCAATCATAAAAGCAAAACCTAGCGCCCAGACGTTTAACTGAGGTGCTACGCGCGTTAACAAGCCAAAACAAAGTTGCGTGATAACCGACACCACAATCAAAGGAAGACTGATCAAGAAGCCTGCCTCCATCATGCTTGCCCCGTTGTTCAACACCAGGCCTTCGATATCGCCCTTAAACACCCCGCCACCAAGAGGCATCGTTTTGAGACTCAATGCCATGCCCCGAATGACTTGGTGGTGACTGTGGGATGTAAAAAACAACACTCCAGCCATTGTAAAAAGCAAGTTCGTTACTGGGCCACTCTGTTCGCGGCTCAAAGGGTTCACCGTTTTTTGAAAGCCAAAACCCATCTGAACACCGGCAATCTCACCACCAACTTCAACCGCCGCCAGTGCTAATCTCACCAAAAGGCCCAAAAAGACCCCATTTAGGAAATCCATGAACAATGCAGGAACGATATCGTCCGGTAATGGAACCGCCGGCATCGACACGAAAAGCGCCGCACTGATCAAGAGTGTAAACATGGCGCGGAAGATGACTGGAGCAATTTCAAAACTAAAAATAGGAAGAGCAACCGCAACGCCGCTCACGCGTGCCAAAACAAGGCCGTAGGACAACACCAGACTTTCCATGCCACTGATATTCATCGGCTGGCTCCTGGTGAAAGCTCGGCAATGCCGGCGAAAAGGTCGACAGAATATGTAACGAGGATGTCGATCATCCATGGACCCACCACCATAAGGGCGATTCCAATCGCGACAATTTTCGGAACAAAGTTCAACGATGCTTCTTGAATTTGGGTCGCCGCCATAAAGATGGCCACGATAAGACCAACAATGATACCCACTCCCAGCAACGGAAAAGATACAATCGCGGCGAGCGTTAACATCTCGTTAAGAATCTGCATGACGTATTCGGAGTTCATCCAAAACTCCTAACCAAAGAACCCACCATCAAGTTCCAGCCGTCCGCCAAAACGAAGAGCATTAACTTTAAAGGCATACTCAAGAGCGCTGGTGGCAACATAACCAGACCAAGTGACATGGTTAGAGATGCAACAACCAAGTCCAATAAGAGAAACGGAATAAATACTAAGAATCCCATTTCGAAGGCTGTTCTCAATTCGGAAATAACGAATGCAGGAATTAAGAGCTGCATTTCGACACCCGAAGGGGTATCCGGTCGCTCAGCATTGTTGATTTCATAAAATAACATCAAGTCAGCTTCACGGGTTTGCTTGAGCATAAACTTACGAAGCGGATGAATGCTTTGGTAAATCGCTTCCTTGGCCTCAATCTCGCCTTCCATATAGGGACCAACACCGCGGGTATAAATATCGTTACCAACCGGCCACATGATGGCGACTGTGAGAAATAGCGCCAAACCCATCAAAACCTGCTGTGGAGGTGTCGTCTGTGTACCCAAAGCCGTTTTGAGCAGTGAAAACACAACCACGATTCTGACAAAGCTGGTCATGGTCAACAAAATGGTTGGCCCCAGCGTAATCATCGTGAGCACGGCAATCATTTTTAAGGCGGCGCCCATCTGGGTGTCGCTGTCACCGTTCAGACTGATATTGAAGTTTGAAGCGGCCAACGAAACCTTTGGCAGCAGCAAAACCATGCCAACCACAAAGGAAAATACAGCGGATTTCCCAAAGGGTAGCGTTTGGCCCCTCTTCGCTTGTTCTGAATCGGTTAATTGAAACGTCATGCTCATACCATG
The DNA here is from genome assembly GCA_964652435.1 of uncultured Bdellovibrionales bacterium. Lineage (GTDB taxonomy): Bacteria > Myxococcota > XYA12-FULL-58-9 > XYA12-FULL-58-9 > JABJBS01 > JABJBS01. The sequence continues at coordinate 1,293 of CAZZDT010000703.1, read as the reverse complement.
TGTTCATGCAAAGGATGGGCCAAAAGAAAGAAGAAAGATGGATCGAGCACAAGCCACTGAAATCATTGCGATTTAATGTGTTCCCCAAAAAAAAGATAACGCAAAAAGGTTAAAATTACTTAAGGTTTCCGCCAAGGGGCCGACGGGATGACGAAGCTTTGACACTCTAAGGGCCTCAACCCAAAAAAAAAGCCGGTCATTCAAAATGACCGGCTTTCAACACTCACTTCACCCAAACCGATTGGTCAACAGGATGGCCAGCGGGCACCGAGGCCCGAGCAGCCAAACCAAGCTCTCACGCTTTAACTCTTCTAACGAGAGGGTCCCCTATGCGGCGGCCCCTGCCCGATAACGGTTCGTCAGATGCCCAGCGAGGCCATTGACAGCCTTTTGGCTCTTGACCGTACGCTTTTCTCGGAGCTTCACGAGCCCCTCAAGGTCTTTTGACAAAGATCCCGAGTTGATTTTCGCGGTCGCAAGCTTCAATGACTCATCATCCACCATCGATGGCAACTCCTGAGCCAATGGCTTGGTCTCAGGGGCATCTCGAGTAACCTCTGGCTCACGCTCGGCCGGCGTGACCGCAGGTACTGGATTCAGGTCCGGGATGCTAAAACCACCGAACGCTCCTGCTGTCTCAGAGTTTGGCTCGGGCACAAGATGATTACCCACATGGCTCAGAAGCGTTACGCCTTTTTCGCTGGCTGCCAGCAGGAGCTTCTCCCCACAGGTCTCAATCAGCGCGAGCTTATGTTTGCCACCGAAGGGCTTAACCGCCACAACATCGATAGAATCGTCAAGAAGGTCCATCTTTCTATTGGTCTTCAAGAACCAGAGCATCAAACTCAAAGCAGCGATGATTAAGCCAAAAAGGCCAGATGCCGCCATCGTACTACCACCTGTCGCCAGGCGCGGTTTGTCCGCCAATTGCTCATCGGCCGTCATCGCCTCTTTTGGAACCTCGACCTCTTGAACAGCCTCAGCTTTTTTCGTTGCCCGAGATTCAGGAAAGAGCGCCGGTTTCTCCTGATCAGCCATCTGGATGCTCAACGTCTTGTCACCCCTTGAGGCAAGTTTCAGCCGCTCGAAGACTTTTCTCGCCGGCTCACGGGTAAACAAAGAAAGCGTCGACCCTCTTTTCAAGCGCTTCACTCGCATAACTCTTACCGGGCCCTCCTTGAACTTACGAACCATGCGTTTCGCTCTAAGTCCCGGAATAAAAACGACAATCTTGCGATTCTACGCTCGGTGCATTCTGGCCGATTCTAGAGCATCGCTCTCAAGGTCCGCCAG
>CAZZDT010000702.1:0-3067 GCA_964652435.1 uncultured Bdellovibrionales bacterium | reverse complement strand
GAAGCGGCCGACGTGGCTAGAGATATTGTTATGATTGAAGCGTTCAATCTTGCGCTTGCGGGCCAAAAGAACTGAAAGCCCAGTCCTTCGAGGGTACCTAGGAAAGTGGTCAGGGAAACGACAAAAATGACATATGGAATGTAGCTTTTGTCTCCGATCATCAAAAAGATAAATAGATTAAAGATGACCATTACCAACGCCATACCGAAGAACAGACCTATTCTTGCGAGGTGATATTGCTCGTCAGCCCAGAAGCCGTCGTAGCTTTGGATAGAGAGGGGTAACTGCATGGCGATCGATGATTTTACTCGAATAAGATACTCTTGGTCTTTCTTCTGAGAAAAATTCAGTGGGAAGACAAAATCACGATGGGCAACAGGTCGCGAGTAAAAGGACCGAGTGCTACCTGTTCGCCATCTTGGTACTGTCCGGGTACCTGTTGCTTCGTAAACATCGATGCTGCCCAATGAAGGGTTACGTAAAATGAGATACCATTCCTCGAGCTCTGTTTGTGAACCATCTAGATGAAAGTACATCCAGGTGGTTGTATCGGTATAACCCAGAGAAGGTGTTTTTTCTTGTATGGTTTCAAACTTACCAGCACGAGCGATGCGCAGCGCCTGAGAAGGTGTCATGTCATTGTTGGTGTCGAAAAATATATATTGCGAACCATCACCCATAAATATTTCTTGCTGGGTGTTGGGAAGTGTCCAGGTGTTTTTAGGACTCGCCCACAGCATGGAAGGCAGGACTGCTGCTGAGAATAGAATTAGGGCAATGATTTTTTTCATGCCGCAGACCCTTGAACGTTCGACGCCTTTTCCAGAACTCTCGGTAAAATGATTTCAAACTGGATCCACCCGCTTTGGTTTCCAGAATCGATCAGTCTTACATTGGCCTGCTGTTGCTGGAGAACGGTACGCAGAATAGGAAGACTGTTTGCCTGGCTTCCCGTAACAGCTCGTGAGTGGTCAAAGAGTGTGGCGATGGTTTCAAAGGGAATCGCTGGACCGTTGTTTTTTATCGTAATGACTGCAGCTTCAGGAGTTTCATAGGTTGCGATAATAACCGACGGGTTATTGGAATCTAAAGCATACGTAAAAGCATTGATCACCAGTGCTGAGACGGCATGCCCAAGTATATATGGATTTCCGAACGTCTCGATATCGACTTCAGTTTCCTGGGTTTTGAGATTGATTCGTTGATAATTCCTTGAGCCATGCTCGTTGCGGGCTCGAATCAAGGCATTGTTGATGAGCTCTTCAATTTTTACTTTTTCTTGAAGCTTTCCTCCAATGATGCCCATGCCTTGAAGTTCACGAACGACTCTAGAAACATTTCCAAAGGATTGTTTGAGGGTTGCCAAGTGATTATTTCGGTTCTCGACGCTTCGTTTTAACTCGGCTTTTGATTTGTCTTCATCGCCAGTGCTGCCTGGAAAAAGAAAGTCGACAACACTCGATGCACCGACCATGTTTTCGGTGAGAAGTCGTAACAAACGATTCATTTCACCAAGGGGTTTGTTTAATTCCGAAGTGATTCTTGAAAATACGTGCAATCTCGATTGGAGATGGCTGGTCATTTCTTTACGTAAATGGGTGCGCTGAAGATTGGCTTCATGATTTTGTTCTTCAAGGAGGTTCATTCGATAGCCGAGCGCGAACGAGAGAAGAACCACTTCTAAAGCTGAACCAACTTGAAGCGCGTATTCTGTGGCCGGCGCCTGGGAAACCCAACCAAATTTATTGAGTGCGACACTGACTCCTCCAATCAGAAAGGTCGACCACGCGAGCATGTAGTAGCCGGCAGAGCGGTCGCCTTTTTGGAAGCAGATGATTCCCGAGGCCAGGTTCATGACCAAGCATGCCAAGCAGAGGATGCCCGATTGTTGAAGGTTAAGTGTGTAGGGCGCCCATGGAATGATCATTAAGTTTACGACACCCGCCAAAGCGATGAATCTCAGTATTTTGGATGCCCAGGGCAGTTGTGTCGGTAAAGAGAGGAAATCGTCGGTAAATCTCGCTGAGAAAATTGTAGCGCAGGTCATAAACATCGGCGAGGCAAAGCCATTGAACCCAGGCGAGTTGGGCCAAAGCATCTGAAAGCCCATCCCGGTGAGGGTGAGCAGCATGATGGATATCGATAGAATGCTTAATATGTAGTAGAGGTAGACTCTTTCTCTCGTGCTAACGAAAAGAAATAGATTATAGACAGCCATGACCAGAATAAGTCCTAGGTAGATGGCTTGTAGCAGTAATCGTCCCTGATCATGGTTCCAAAAGGATTGTTGAGCCCAAAGGTAAAGCGGGAATTGCATGGACCCTGTTGTTTCTAATCTTAGGAAAAATGTTTTAGGCGCTTGAGCAGCCAGTTCAAGCGGAAAAACGAAATGTCGGTGAATGATTGGGCGTTGGTCGAAAAAGTAGCTGTCTCCTGTTGAGTGGATGTGCTCAAGCGAGTCGCCTTGAAGTTCATAGAGTTTAATGGAGTCCAGTTGTGAATAGGCCAACTCAAGATAGTAATTGCTGGTTTTGCTATTCAGTGGTTGCAGCTTAATGGCTACCCATACAACATCATCGATAAGTCCCAGGGAAGGCTGGGTTACTGTGCTTTTTTGAAACTGTCCTGAATAATACAGTTCCGGGATGTCTGTGGCATGCAGTTCGGTTGCAGAGCCCCGGATGTAATGTACGTCCTCGCCAAGAGAAGTTTTAGACTCACTGATATATATCACTGAATCTGGTTCGGCTTGGGCCAAGGAAGAGGTGCCAAGGGTTATCAGTATTCCCAGAATCAGAATGATATGTCTTGCTAGCGGAATCATAATTCGTTCAGATTCAGATGATGAATTTGAGACCTTCAAGGTTTGTTAGCTCTCGATAAATGTCTTGAACTTTGCTCGCACTCGGTGCTTGGAATTTAAGCGTAAGAGCAAGATGCTGTCCGGTCTTGCTTTGACGCTCGCTGATCTCTACGTGAGCATCTTCTCCTAGATGCTTCAGGCAGAATGCTCTCGCATTGGTTCGAAATTTAGCGGTGTCTGGTCCAATAACCTTCATGGTGTAAA
>CAZZDT010000701.1:0-3067 GCA_964652435.1 uncultured Bdellovibrionales bacterium | reverse complement strand
CCGGGAAGATCCTGTCGGTGAGCCTGGGCGCTCTCGTAATCCACGTTTAGAATACTGCGAAGGAGTTCGGCTGGGTTTTGATGTTCAAACGCCGAGCGCCCGGTGACGAGCAAATAGGTCAGAGCGCCAAAGCTAAAGATATCAGAAGCTAATCCTACAGGTTCATCGGCTATTTGCTCTGGGCTAAGGAAGTCTAAACTCCCAAAAATACCTGATTGCCCACCGGCTACCGTTTTCCCGAGAACCTCGGCATGGATGCCGCGGGTCATTCCGAAGTCCATCAATACGACACGTCCCTCGGTGGTGAGCATGATGTTCTCGGGTTTGAGATCCCGGTGCAGGAGACCCGCTTTATGGGCATGAGCCAGCGCTTCGGAAACCCGCAAAAGAATGCCCAAGACGAGAGGAATCGGCAGCTCTAAATCAGGTTGAATGATTTTGTCTAAGGTCATGCCGTCGATGAGTTCAAGCGCAAGATAAGCCGGGTCATGATGGTCGTCGGAGTAATCGTAAACCTGTGGAATGCTAGGGTGGCTAAGCTTTGCCAGAGCCCGGGCTTCACGTTTAAAAAATGTTTCAATTTTGGATTTCTCTTCGGACGGTTCACTTTGAAGAGAGTCACCCACGCGCAATACCTTCAATGCCACTTTGCGTTTGAGTTGGAGGTCTCGGGCCTCAAAAACGGCACTCATTCCGCCTACACCCAGAGTTTGGATGATTTCGTAGCGGTTATTGATCAGAGTTTGGCTCATTACGCTGGTGCCTCGTGGGTCGTTTGGCGTATACGCCATGCTGGTAGTATAATCCATTGAGGGTTTAAGAGCGAAGAGGCCAGATTATTCATGGTATTGAAACGTCCACAAAAAGCGGAAGCACCCAAGGCGACCTGTTCAGATTCAGATCTGCAACTTATGGAGCATCTGGTGAAGAAAAGCTTGGATGTGAATCCCGGGTTGCGTGCAGGCCGAAGCACCCAGGAGGTTCTACAAAACCTTCGAAAGGAAGCGGTCAATAAACCAGGTACCGAATCAACGGCAGCCGCGAAACCCAAAGCCAGTGTCTCTGAGAAGCGTCGTAAGACCATGGAATTCTTTCTGGAACAAAAAGCGGAAGAGTACCGTGAGAGCGCCGACGAAATCATTCTTCGTATGAAATCTTTGGAACACGAATTAACGAGTATTCGCGAAACCACTGTAGACGAACTCATCGACTTTCTTTCTCTTATCTCTGGTGGCACCGACAGTCCGGAAGCTCGTGAAGTATTGCGAACCTATCGCGATTTACTCAAAGAGCTTGGTGTAACCGAGGCCGATATTCTTCAAGCCGCATCGAACCGTCGTTGATTCACAAAAAAGCGCGACCGAAGCCGCGCCATTTCTATTTTATTCTTATTGGAGGCCGACGCAGCCCGCCCATAGGCCGCGCCGGCTAGTGAGTCAGAGCGGGGGGATTAACCGCCTAACTTACGAATGGTGTTCATGGCTGTATCGTGTAACAACTTAGAAATATTGCTCATCATCTGAAGTGTTTGCTGCTGCTTCTGCAACCAGTTCTGCAAATCAACGTTGGCCAGTTGCGCATCGTCACCCAAGGTGTTCAGCGTTTCTTCCAGGTTTGTTTTGTAAGTTTCAATTTCACCGTAGGTGTCGGCCACTTCGCCCATTGCGAAGTTTTCACCACTGTTGGTGCCCGCCACAGTTGCTACTGCTGCTCCTTGTGCCGCCGGCGAGTCTGGGTGCATTTGGCTAAGTTGTGCTGCAGAGTATTTTGGTTGAGTCACGTTGACTTCAGGGAAGTGAACATCAACTTTAATGTATTCGATGTTGATGGCACCTTCTTCTGACTTAACCTTGTTCTTGAACTCGGTCATTTGCTCGCTGATAGCTCGCGCGACAAAGTCCTCTAGAGATTCGCCTGGCTTTGGATAAGTCTTCAAGGACTGCGTATCGTAGTACTTGTTGTTGATCTTATCTGTTTCGTAGCACTTGAAGTCCACGTGCAGTCCATTGCTTGCATAATGGTCTAGCAATGCAGCCTTTTCTTCTTCCGACATAGCGGCGATCTTAGTCTCGCTCAGGTCTTTGCCGGCTTTGGTCGCAGTGGAGTCAAACTTCTTATAGCTATCGCTGCCACCGTGGTTGTACTTACGGCTGTAGCTGGATGGCTTAAAGCTGGTCTCGCTGGTCGCTGAAGCATCTGCTTGATACGCCGCATCTGCAGCATCGGCCGCTGCCTGTGCTGCTTGTGCCTGTGCTGCCGCTTGTGCTGAAGCAGTACCGGTGCCTGACTCGGTTACGATAGCGCCATGTTTGATGGTTTCGCCCCACTGACCATCTTTGATGCGGTCAGCAGCAGCATTGGGGTCCATATCACCAGTGTACTCGAGATTGTACTCACGGGTTTGGTAAGGGGCGATTTGGTCGCCGTCTTCGGCACCAGGGTAGGCTGCCATATGATTGCGAACGGCTTCAAGCTCCTCACGAACAGCTTTCTTCTGTTCGTTGAACCAGCGAACTTTTTCAGCGTAGTCGTAGAGCGACTGAGTGTTCTCCATATATGACTCACGCAATACCCATTGAACGAATGCCATCGGATCTTGTGGCAACGTTTGGCTGGCAAATTCGTACATCTTTACTTCGGCTTGTGGCGGAAGTTTGTTTGTTCCTCCTGGAGCAACCGGCGTTGTTAACCAGCCGAATCCCTTGTCGAAGAGGCCGGGCTTAATCTTTTCTGGATTTTTGAAGATACCCGGTAAAGTCTTCTTCTGACCAGTTACGATAGAGTCTTGGACACCTTTGATGAGGTCCAGTGCCTTCTCTTGAAGTCCTAGTTTTTCTTCAACGAAAGCTTTACCAATATTTTTATGAAAGTCTTTTAGAAAGTCAGGACAGATAACTTCAGTCTTGCTGTGAATATTGATGTCTACGTCACCGCACTCTGAGAGCTCTACTTGTGGCTTGATGGTACCTTGGCTCTCCAGCAATGAACGCAAAGAGTCGAGGCCTTTGGCTGGACCAAGCTTGGTTCCTTCAAGACCTGTCTTGCGGCCTGGCATACCTGGTAGTGG
>CAZZDT010000700.1:0-3068 GCA_964652435.1 uncultured Bdellovibrionales bacterium | reverse complement strand
GCCGTAGCCCAGCACCACCGGCCGGCTGCGCAATTTATCCCGAGCGCAAAGCAGTAGAGTGGCAAGACCGGCCAGCGCCAACACAAAGCCGTTGACCTTGATCAAAAAGGCTAAACCCACCCATACGCCAAAGCTTAGATAACGCTCTTTGTAAAAGGAGGCCGCGGCCAACAAAAAGAGCACCGTCAGCAACACTTCCACATTGGGGTCACCCACAAACACGGCCAAAAACCGAGGATGCAAAAGCAGCATGATCGACGTGAGCAACGCGGGCCACGCCCCAAAAAGAGGCCCCAGTGCCGCCAAGCAAGCCCGAGGCAAACAAAGCACGCCAAGCAGAAAAGGTATCAGAATCACCAGAACCCCGGGCCCAAATAGCCCTTCAAATACACCGCACAAAGCAGTGTAGAGGTTGAGCCGCCGACCCGCCGGAACCGGCAATTCCATATCGGTGAGAGCCGGATATCTCAGGTGCGTGTGAACAGCACTGCCGGTTTCCAGGAAGTTATGGGCCACCTCAGCATATTCGTAAGCATCCCCATCAACCGGTGGCAAAGCCGTGTGGACCAGCCCATAAAAAAGAAACGCAAGGATGCCAATCAACCAGGCCAAACGTCGGTGGTGTCTGTGAATGGAATATTCAGCCTCGGTGGGCAAAGTGATGGGATTATTTTCCACAAAATACTTATAATTGGGGTTTGATTCTCAAATCAAACAACCATTGCTATTCCAGCCCAATTCACCCATATATCGAGTACTGACCATCATGAGACGCAGGAGTTCATCATGACCATCATTCGCATCCTAGGCCTTTTGGTTCTCTTGACGTGCTTAGGCTCCACTGCCCACGCCCATAAGTCTGAGCCATTCTTAAAACGGGCCGCCGCCACAGAACTCATGAAGGTAATGCACATGGACAAACTCATGGAACAATCCACCGCCACCATGGTGGATGCCATGCTCAAACGTTTGCCGCCGGAAGCACGCGACCGAAACAAGTTGATGACCTTCTTTACAAAGCACGTGGGCTGGGACACCTTGCGGGATGATTTCATCAAAATCTATGTGAATGCTTTCAGTGTGAAAGAGCTTCAAGACCTGGTGAAGTTTTACAAAACCCCAACGGGGCAAAAAGCCATCCAGACCATGCCATCGCTGATGCAAAAAGGTGCCCAAATTGGACAAGAGCGCGTGCAAGCCGCTCTTCCAGAACTGTTGGAATCTTTGGGGATCAATAAGTAGTCAAGCAGCATATCTGCACCTACATTTTCAGTACTTATTTGGCCCAAAGCAGATCTCAAGGCCTTCAAAAGCGCTGATTTTCTAGTTTCTACATTCGAGAGCCCAGCACGCATGAGCTATAGTTTTCGAGTGGAGGGACCATAATGAAAACAACTTTTCTCGCTTTTGCTTCGCTGTGTTTGTTTCTAATCATCGTACCGGGCTGTGGGAACGATAAATCCTACGATGCCTGCATCAACAACGATGTTGCAGAAGAAGATAGGTCATGGTTCTGGAGCCATCAGTGGGATGTGCTGGGTGAAAACCGCTTGTGTGTTCTTTGCTATATGGAACGCCCCGAAAATGTAGACCGCTGTTTCCACGTCAGCAATGAAGCTTATCTGGCGGACCAAACCAAAAGCAGCTGCGCTCAGTATGCTTGTTCGGCGGACCCGGGTTTAACCGGCAGTGTCATTAGCACGGGGTCAGGGACCGATGGATCCATCGTCAACGTTATCGTTCAGGCCTACGCGGACTACGCAGCCGAGAACAATTAGCGACCGCGCCGGCCGCTTTCGGTGATCACACTGTAGGTCATAAAGTAGTTCGTAAAATCTTCCATGTTGATACGGAAAATGCCGTCGTCTTTGCCGTCGGGCGCGCCGTTGTAATCAGGCTCTGATTGGCCCCAGGGATTTCTCAAAACAAGATAAGGCTCGCCGGTATTTTCATCCATGCCGCCACCTAAAATGGCGTAGTTGTGGTTGGCGTAAAGCTTCATGCCTTCGTAGCGGCTCTTGTCTCCATAGGTTCCTGCACTGGCCGGACGACCGGCTTCTATGGTGTCGCGTATGGTTTCAAATACTTCCTGATGGGAATGGGCATCTTCCATGTTGTGCATCATGTAGGGCTCGCCCGTAAAGGCACGCACCACATCACCGGCTTTACCGCCTTGACCAATGGCTTCGTAAGAACCGCCCATATGCTGCGCATAGGCCTTTTCTAAAATCATGGGCCAGAGCTCGCCCGATGGGCTGTGGGTATAAATAGGTGTGCCGTCGTCTTTCACAAAGAGGTCGCTGTCTACGGTAACCTTCACCGGCTTGGGCCGGTATTTGCCTTCGAGAAGCGTCACTTCAAAATTGCCATCGGGCAGTTCCACAATGGCGTTTTGAATGGCTTCGGGACGGTAGTGCGCCAACAAGGATAAACCGCAGGCAAAATAGCAGTTGTTGATGGCGCCTTGTTCTACATCTTCCACAGACACGCCTTTTACATAAAGCGGGCCTTCCAAGTGAGCCATATCCACCGTGGCTTCACCATCGGCGCCGGTATGTTCGGCGGTGGGCGCAATGTATTCAAGGTCCACTTCCATGGCATCGCCCATGTCTGGCGGGGCCACGCGGCTCCAGGCATCGCGGCCATCGTTGCGCACAAATACAGAGGCGGCTTTGGGCTGGTCAGGTGCTTGAATATGCAGCTCGACCGTTTCGCCTTTTTTGCTTTTCACAGGAAGGTCGAATTTACCGTCGGCACCCGCTTCTACGAATACATCATTCCCAGAACGCGACACATTGCGCGCTTCGATTTTGGTTCCCGGCTTGGCTTTACCGGAAAGATGCTTGGAGTCCATAGACTCCAGATCGATGTTTGGATTTGGTACGCCGCTGTTTCCCCCAACGCCTCTTGGCATGAAGCACCCCCGTGTATGCGTGATGCCTTATTATAACGGGGGCAGGGCGCTACGACGCAAGACTTTCCAGCCCCGGAGAGAATTTCTCTGTGAGGCACTGGCTTAAATTGGGGAACATAAAGGCCGAACGGTAGAAATCGGGGTAATAAAGCTT
>CAZZDT010000699.1:0-3070 GCA_964652435.1 uncultured Bdellovibrionales bacterium | reverse complement strand
CGTTCTATTCCAAACGGTTAATGGGTGTTTTTGCTTCAAGATGTTGGCTGCCATGCCCTGACCCATGATCCCAAGGCCCGCGAATCCGATTCTCATTGTCATTGTTCACTCCTCCAAAATTCGAGCGATTTCATTCCAACCGATGGGTTTAACCCAGCTGATAAAATCCACGAAACCCTCTTTAAATAGGCCTCTCGTGCATCGGCCATGGTGTATCATGCTGTATGATCTGACGCACCCATATCCGCACGTGCGCAGATAAACGCATGAAAGGTAGGTGTTATCTTACTATGTAGTCAACAATCTCACTATCGCAGATAGACGCGTACATGCCTGTTTTTATTGCACTTTTTACTTGTATGTTGAGGTGGGGATGTTAATGTTTAAATATGATGGAATACATACAAGATCTGCCAAACGCGGCCACAAGCATACAGGTACTTTGGGGAGTCGGACTCCTCGTCAGCGCATTGGGTTTGACCTGGATGTCATTGAAACTTGTGAGCACAGCACTCAAGTGTGGTGCCTTAGCTCTTGTGGTGTATGCCCTGCTCACGCCAGCCACTGAAATTCAAACTCAAGTGGACGATGTTCTTGCTCAGGGTAAGACAGCTTTGACCCAACTTATCGAAGAAGCTCCCAAGCAAGAGTCCATGGACTTCATTGCTCAAATTGCGACCGGAGCTCTAGAAGACAAAAATACAAACATCGACAAGCCCCTGCCTTAATCGACTCTCAGCCTTAGCCATCAATAAGGCGAATCCACATCACCCAACTCAACATAAACACTCTTTAGCTGAGTGTAATGCTCCAGAGCAGCCAAACTGTTCTCACGCCCAATTCCCGACTGCTTCACTCCACCAAATGGCATTTCAATGGGCGTAATATTGTAGTTGTTGATCCAGCAGGTTCCGGCCTCAAGCTCCGCCACCACGCGGTGAGCTCGTTGAATATCCTTGGTAAAGACACCGGCCGCTAAACCAAACTCCGTATCATTGGCCCGCGCTACCGCTTCTTCTTCTGTATCGAAAACCAGGACACTCATCACGGGACCAAAAATCTCCTCACGGACGATACTCATGGAATCGGTGCAATCAGCAAAGATCGTCGGCGCAACGAAACTACCTTTATCCAATCCATTCTCGGTGACCCGGTTTCCACCGAGCACCAAACGCGCTCCCTCGTCTTTACCCTTCTGAATATAACCCATCACTTTTTCCAAGTGATTGGAGCTGATCAAAGAGCCAACATCTGTATCGGGCGCCAATGGATCACCGATTTTCATTTTCTCGGTGCGCTCTTTCAAGCGAGCTAAAAAGGCATCGTAAACTCCACGCTGAACGAATACCCGTGTTGAATTGGAGCAAATTTCCCCTTGGGTATAAAAGTTGCCCAGCATAGCGGCCGAGATTGCATTCTCCAGATGAGCATCATCAAATACAATCAGAGGTGACTTACCACCAAGTTCCATGGTGACGTGCTTAAGGCTCGCCGCCGCACTGGCCATGACTTTTCGGCCCGTTCCCACTTCTCCTGTAAGCGAGACCTTCTCAATACCAGGATGTGCTACCAAGGCTGCACCGGTATCACGAGCACCTTGTACACAGTTATAAACTCCATCAGGCATACCGCTTAACTTGAAAATCTCCGCGAGTTTAGGTGCGGTTAACGGCGTCATTTCCGATGGCTTAAAAATCATCGTGTTGCCTGCCGCTAAAGCTGGCGCAGCCTTCCAAGCGGCAATTTGAATCGGATAGTTCCAAGCACCAATCCCCAAACAAACCCCCAAGGGCTCACGACGGGTATAAGCAAAGGCTCCCTCTCCCAGGTCAAAGTGTTGCCCGTGAATGGAGGCCGCCAGACCACCAAAGTACTCCAGACAATCAGCGGCCGAGGCAACGTCGACAACCGAGGCTTCAGCAATGGGCTTTCCGGAATCTTGAACTTCTAGCTGCGCTAAAGCATCGTTGTCCTCTCGCAACCGGCGGGCCGCTTCGATTAAAATGCGTCCTCGCTCGACCCCGGTCATCTTCTTCCACACGGAAAATGCCGCTGTCGCTTTCTCAACCGCCAATTCTATCTCGGCGGGACCTGCTGTCTCGATTTTGGCTAACACCTCGCCCGTGGCCGGGTTGACCGTTTCAAATGACTCACCACTTTGATTCGATACATACTCGCCACCAATAAAACTTCGAACCACAGGTATCTCGCTCATCTCTGGCCTCCCGGCTGAAATCACAGGTTTCGATCCACATATCCCCAGGCGGGTAGACTCCGCAAGAGATGAGACGAGCACAAAAAAAGCTCCACTCTCAAAATCCATTCGAGAGTGGAGCCAGTTGTTAAGTTTAAAGAAATTAGGAGGCCTTCACCGCCACCGGCTGAGCCATCACCCGCCCCACGCGCTCACGAGAGGCACGAGCAGCTTCTACCCAGCCACCGCGGTAAAGCCGGTGAGCCAAGATAGAGGTTCCAAGCATCACCTCCAGACACAAGCCTATCCAACCCCCCAAGGCCCCAAGGCCCATCTTGTAGCCCAAAAGCCACATCAAAGGAGGTGTGAATAACCAAGCAGAGATAATCCCCACCACCGCTGGAAACCGTACGTCGCCGATGCCTCTTAAAACACACCGAGAAACAATATTGGTTCCATCGAAAAGCAGGAATACACAGGCCACATAGAACAGAGCCACCGTGCGTTCCACGAACGCAGGCTCTGAAACAAAGAGCGATGCTATCTGGCCCCCGAAAGCAATCAGGATCAAACCACAAAGCGCCATGTAGGCCGTTACCAACTTAGCAGTGAGCCAGGAGATCGGTGTCACCAACTTATCTCGCCGGGCACCAATGGCCTCGCCCACCATCACCGATGCTGCTTCTCCAAAAGCTACCGCCGGGAGAAATGCAAAGTGAATAATCTGCAAAGCAACTTGGTGAGATGCCATCTCCACTTCGTTAAGCCGTGAAATCATCACGGCCAAGAGCGTGAAAGAGCCCATCTCCAGTGTAAACTGCACACCACTCGGTAGCCCGATATCCCAAATACCCCGGAGATGATGGACCCGCATGG